>NZ_JBGSQZ010000311.1:0-22158 GCF_041737865.1 Chamaesiphon sp. | reverse complement strand
TCTATCCGAAAGCCATTCAAGAAATTGATTATCGATCCCTTCCCAGATCGAGTGAACAGGGAAGGGTCATTCTTTTTTGAGCCATCCGCTCAACCCTGCTTGACAACTGCACTTGCGCCTTAACTTGTCACGAATCGGGTTCCCCGACGGTTTAGCGAATCAAGACAGAGGGTAGAGGGTAGAGGGTAGAGGAGTGCGAATCGCTATCGACTATCAACTAATAAAAGTATAACCACACCGGAATCATGACTAGGAACATCAGGGTACTAACAATAATACTGCTAGCCACAAGGTTCCCATTCAGATTGTACTCCTCAGCGAGAATCAGTCCGGCAAAAGCACAAGGCATTCCTGACATTAGCACCAAGCCCAGCCTGGGATCGCTGCCGATGCCCAACATTGTCATGGCAATCCCGACGATCGTGGGCATCACGATCGTTTTGAGAATTGCTGGTAACAGCGCGAGTTTGAGACTTTGCCAGCCTTTAATTTGACTCAATCGAATCCCCATTAAAATAAACGCCCCTGGAATCACCACCCAAATCGAGGCGTGAAGGCTTGATTCGACCACCGTCGGGAATACCATGCTGCGCGTGAGCGAACCCAGCGCAAAACCCCATAGAGATGGCACACGGACTAGATCTTGAAACTGCATCCACCACCGATTGGTCGCCGTGTCCTTACGGCTATAGTAGCTAGAAACTAATACTCCCAAACCGTAAGTTCCAAAGACATTTTGAGTAACACTGTATAGCACCGCCCAACTTAGATCGGTCGCTGAAATAAAAGATGGGACGATCGCCAAACCCACAAAACCAGTATTACCCAACATCGAACAGAGTAGTAAGCTACCTTTGATTCCAGGTGTTGGAGCTAAACTAACTGGCTGTAGTCGTTGCCAAATCTGAAGGCTAACCCAGCCCAATCCCAAGCCCAATATCAACGAACCAATCGTAATCAGCGGAGCTAATTGGGCGCGTTCGTCAAAAGTAGTTTGGCGGGCGAGGGAAAAAATTTCGATCGGGACGCCCACCCAATACAATCCCCGTCCCAACCAATATGGAAACGCAGAGGGTAGAAATCTCACAGACAGAATACCCAACCCCGTCCAGCAAATTAGCGGAGTATAAGCATCAATGAGCCGATCGAGCATGAATGGTCACGGTTGGCTGTTTAATTGTTTGACTACGCCCATATCTTTAATATACCAGCGATCTTTTTGGCGGACGAGATTGTACTTAACCAATAATTGTTTGGAATAAGATCTGTCGGTATTCAATCGCTCCCCTTGATAATATTGGGCATCTTCTTCGACTCTGGCTTTGACGGTGGCGACATTGGCTAAGGGACTAGCTTGGGAAATGGATGAGATCCCAATATTTTGATGGTTGTACTGCCAATGTACCCGATCTACTTTGGCGGTTTGGGATCGATCGATCGCCCCAGACAATGCAGGCTCGACTAGGATATCGGTTAATTGAGCGGTCTGATACTCTTGGCTCAAAGATTTTGTCTTGGCACTCAACCATGTTTTGACGGTTTGCTCGGCAACAGCGGTTGTCAATGCGCCAACTGCTGCTTGAGGCTGGGGTGTGGGCGAGGGTTGGACTAGATTGGGACTGGGACTAGCCAGACGGGGACTAGGCGAGGAAGTTGGTACTGAAACGACCGATGTATTCGCAGTCATCGATCGAATGCCTGTATTTACCAGCCAGATTGCCCCCCACAGGCAGGTAAACCCGCCCGTACCAACAAGCAAAATTCTGGGAATGTTTGGCTTCCGGCGGACTCTGCGCTGAACCAGGGTGCTAGATCCATTGCTGCTCTGAGCCAATTGTCCAGACTTACTAATAGCGATCGGTTGACCGCTATTTTCTAGGGCGAGGACTGGTAAACGATCGAGATAAGCTTGCTCGAAGTCTCCATCGATCGTCCGAGCGGTAGGTCTGGAGCGACGAAGCGTGCGTTCGCGCTCCAATTGAATCACATTACTCTCACTGTCCTGTCCAGAAGTGATTGGCTCTGGGGCTGGCGGTGGGATCTGTTCTACTCTGATCGCTGGGGTGATATTGCCGACTCCCAACCGATCCCGATTCAAACTATTAGATTGACGACCACCTGTTTTAGATAAAAACAGCGATTGGGTTGATTCTAAATGCGAATCCAATTGGTATCCCGCTCCAGAAAGATCGCCTGATGATGGTACTTCGTGCAGATGGGGCAAGATCTGCTCCCACTTGGTAATATCAATGTCATTTACAGGTACTCGATCGGCAAAATCTTGCACATCGCGATCGTTGAAATAAGCATCGAGTGAAGGATCGCTGGCTACCAAATCGCGAAAACAGGGAAATGCTTCGTCTTTTAACCACGATTCGATATACCAACACAAGCCTCGAAGGAGATTGGGCAATCCTTGTGATTGTTGGCGGATCGTCAACAATGCGGCTGATTCTGAGGCATTGGCGAGAATTTGATTGGCTTCTTCTGTTTGTCCGAGTAGCAGAGCACAAATTGATTGTTCGATCGTCACATCAATTCTCTGACTCAGACGATACTGCAAGATTTGCTGGGCGGTGTAGATGAGCTGCGGGTTCCGGTAGGCAAATCCCTGGACGATCGACGCATGAACGTGGAGATAGGTACATGCCAACTGCATTACATTCAAAGGCTTTGAACCCACTCGATCGGTATAATCTCTAGCTGAACGACTAAACAAATTTCGTTGTTCCGCAGCGGTGAGATGGGGTAGAGTTTCGTGGATAAAGGGGATGGTTGTCTCGCTACTGAGTGCAAATCGTTCTTGACATTTGACTTCATTAGTGCAGGCATTTTCTAATAATTCTTCGAGAAATTGAATGCCCTGTCGCCGTTGTTCGAGCCGATCGAGTGGTAATGATAATAAAGAGGAGATCCGGTAAGGACGCAAGCGATCGAGTCGTCGATCGAGTTCACCTTGAATTTGGGGAAATAGATCTTCCTGCACTAGGATCTTTTTGGCAGTCTCATAGTGAATTACGGCTTCTTCATAGCAACCATCTCGCCATTCTCGTTCGCCTAGTTCCCAAAATGAAGATACCATTGCCAAGATCACATCTGGCCTGATGAGGGACTGGGAGCCATTTGCTGGATGTTTCAGCTTTGCCAGCGGGAGTGGATCGTACCGCTCGGCAATTGGGGGGGCATTACCACTGGGCGTCACAGCGATTGGCGGTTGAGGATGCAGACTACCACTGTTACTACTGCGCCCATTGTTACCAATGTATGGCATACAAATACTATTAATTTCCTCATACTCACCCAGTTCAAACAGGATCAGTAATCCCCCCAGAAAGTGATCGGGGGCGATGTCTAGCTCTGGGCGACGGTCAAACGTAGTCGGGGAAATCGGATCGGCCGATCCGATCGAGGCAACTGCTGTTGACATCCGATTGGCTTGATATTGCGATCGTTGCAGTGGATCGCTCAACACCTGATAAGCCACCGTAATCAATCGTTTGCGAGATTCGATCGCCGCAGCAGAATATTCTTGCTGCGGCAATTGCAACAAGCGGTCTTGATATGCTTGCTCCAATTCCGATAGATCGCTCTCCGGTATACCCAAAATCTGATAATAATCAAGCGGGATTCGCACAGTTCACCTAATCACAACATGAACAACACAGTTAACAGCGATCGGTTATTAACTTTATCTTTTGAGCTATATTAGCATAGTCAAGTGAAACCACGATCGTCCTTTTCAACCTGAAACCGATCGCGTGGATGATGAATGGTAAATATTGGATGGTGAATGTCTATTTCTTGAGTACAAAGGGAGTATGTAAAATTTAGCGGTGCTGAATTAATGTACGATTCTAGATTTTTCAAACCAATCTAGCTCCCAGTCCCCCCAGTCCCCCTCGTCAATACATCAATTCAAAATTTCTCCACAGTAGGGCTAGCCACTACTCCCTAAATAGGCGACAATATCGATCGCACACAAGTGGATGAAACAAGCTCATGGTTCAAGAGAGAACTTTACCCGCATTTGAGCCAAAGTCGGGAGAAATCACTAAGGCAGAAGGCTTGATGTTATATCGCGATACGATCCTCGGTCGCTTCTTTGAGGATAAGTGTGCCGAGATGTACTATCGGGGCAAAATGTTTGGTTTTGTCCATCTGTATAACGGGCAAGAAGCTGTATCCTCAGGCGTGATCAAAGCAATGCGTCCGGGACAAGATTATGTTTCTAGCACTTATCGCGACCACGTTCACGCGCTCAGTGCTGGCGTACCGCCCCGTGAGGTGATGGCTGAGTTATTCGGCAAGGAAACGGGCTGTAGTAAAGGACGCGGCGGCTCGATGCACATGTTCTCCAAAGAGCATCGGTTATTGGGCGGTTATGCGTTTGTGGCGGAAGGGATTCCAGTTGCGACTGGGGCTGCTTTTGCCAGCAAGTATCGACGGGAAGCTCTCGGAGAGGCTGGTTCGGATCTAGTCTCAGCTTGCTTCTTTGGGGATGGTGCCGCCAATAATGGGCAGTTCTTTGAATGTCTGAACATGGCTGCTCTATGGAAGTTGCCGATGATTTATGTCGTCGAAAACAATAAATGGGCGATCGGTATGTCTCACGAACGCGCTACATCAGTGCCGGAGATCTATACCAAGGGTGCTGCTTTTGGGATGCACGGGGTGCAAGTCGATGGGATGGACGTACTCGCCGTTTATAGTGTCGCCAAAGAGGCAGTAGCCCGCGCACGTGCTGGGGAAGGGCCGACGCTGATCGAAGCCCTTACTTACCGTTTTCGCGGTCACTCCTTGGCAGATCCCGACGAACTTCGACCCAAGGAAGAAAAAGAGTTTTGGTTTGCCCGCGATCCAATTAAAAAGTTGGCAGCATATCTGGTGGCTGAAGGTTTGGTCACAGGTGATGAGCTAGCAGCACTCGATCGCGAAATTCAGGATTTAATCGATGACTCAGTAGAGTTTGCTGAAAATAGTCCCGAACCAGATCCCAGCGAACTTCGCCGCTATATTTTTGCTGAAGATTAGGCAAATTAGTGTCAGTGTCTCCTTCTGGAGAACCTGACGTTAAATTAACCTTTAGAGGGGGGTTCTTTCTGCCTACCCCTCTGTTGAGTCGATCGCGATTAACAGCTTCAACCCAAACCAAAGATCGATCGAGATTAACACTACTTCTCTAGCAAATTCGGGCGATTAACTGGATTTGGTCTATGCAAAAAAAACTGTTAACCTTATTGTTATTAATCTGTAGTAGTTGCACGTCACCGATCGAACCAGTGGCGCAGAGTCAGACATTGACAACCCCACTACCGATGCCGACACTGATGCAGACAGAAACTGTCGAAATTCGTAATGACTGGAATGGATACTCGGATATCACCCCAATTCTGCGTCATTACAAATTAAGAATAGAACACCAAAAATTAGTGGGTAACGCGCATATTGCCTTAGGTGGATATGGTGCGGCGGGAATTCATCAACAGCAAACCAAGCGACTGATAATTCCGGCGGCTGTGACTACCAAATTTTTAGCCACACTAGCAAAAACACCGCTCCAAGTCGGGAGTTATAAACCAATACTCGATCGAACTGATGACTACCCATCGATCGAAATCGAATTAAAAATCGATCGCCAACAAGTAATTTTTAGTTCTCAATCCCAAGGGAGCAATTACATCCCGTGGAAAGTGACGGTGACGCAAGCAAATAAAACCACTTCATATATTAGTAATTCGGCCATCCCTGCTCAGGCTCTCCAAATCCTCGATCCATATCTCGATCGTCAGGGGATCGATCGCATCATCCAGCGGCGGCGACAGAAAATAAATCGAAATTTTAGATCGAAAATACCAACTAGCAAATACTCAGTCCCAAGAAGAGCCTAGCGCAAATTTTGATAATCTGTCGCCTTTGCCCACAGTAGTCCATAAAATAGTACGATAAATATGAGGAATCAATACTATTGGAACTAAATCATCGCCAAGACAATCTTTAACCCTCAGCCTCAGGATTAAGTCATAGTTTCCAGACGCCGTAATTTTGAGCGATCACATCGTATGCTACCAATTGCCCCGGATACTTTATTGCAGCAACGTTACCGCATCCTCAACATCCTAGCAGAAGGAGGATTGGGTCGGACATATATGGCGATCGATCGAGATCGCGATAATGCCTACTGTGCGATCGAGGAACTGATCCCATCTTCTCAACTTGCCAGCGCGGTAGCTGGAGCCAAGGAATTTTTCAAACAGGAAGTAACCCTGCTATATCAACTTCAGCATCCGCAGATTCCCCGCTTTTGGACGACCTTTGAAGAGCCAAATCGGTTGTTTTTAGTGCGAGACTATATTACGGGGAAAACATACGGACATCTATTAGAAGAACATCGCGATCGGGGTGCCGCATTTAGCGAAGCGGAAGTCCGACAACTCTTAGGGCAAATCCTCCCAGTCATTGGCTATATCCATAGCAAAGGGATCGTTCATGGCGATCTCTCGCCAGAGCATATTATTCACCGCGATAGTGACGGCTTACCTGTACTCATCGATTTTGGTGTCATCCGAGAGTTTGCCAATAAACTGCAAGCCACTCCAGCTCATCAGCAGATGTCACCAAGACAACTAGGTTACGCTCCCGCCGAACAACTCCACCATAAACAAGCTTATCCCAATAGCGATCTCTACGCAGTGGCTGTAACCGCGATCGTCTTAATGACGGGAAAAGAACCCAGTGCCCTATTTGAAGGCGATATGATGAACTGGGGTTGGCGGCAATGGACGCAGATCGATGATGGCTTTGCTCAGATCCTCAGCCGGATGTTGAGTCCCGATCCTAGAGATCGCTATCAATCGGCGATCGAAGTAGAGCGAGATCTTCAATCATTAGACAGCCCCAATCTCCAGCCACCTGAAGGCTTAAATGCCGAGCGTCCATCCACAATCCCCACTGTGGTAGCAGGTGGTAAGAGTATCCCAGTCACCGAGCGCGTTCAAACGGCAATTACCAATCGCAGTGCCAAATCGATTTGGGAACAGCCTCAAGTCTTTATTCCGCTCGGAGTGCTGATTTCCCTCCTAGCTGGAGTTGGCTCTTGGTTTGGAGTCACTCAGTTACTCCACCGCCAAGTATCCGATCCAGTCGCCAGTACTCCGCCCAAACAAGATTTTAATAATCCGACAATTCCTACCAACAGCAGCAGTCCCAGCCCGATTGCCAGCGATCTGATTCAACCAGAAATGGATCGGGCGATCCTCAAAGAAGGCACAGTCAATGCCGATCCGCCGATCCGCTATCGGATCGCTGCCCTCGCTGGTCAAAATCTCGACATTGAGCTAATTTCAGCGATCGATCCGACAAAATCACTCTCTAGCCCAATTTCGCCCATCGCTCCCAGCCCTGGGACAAAAGACACCAATGTCAACTCGCCGAGATCGGTGCTAACTCCGGCCACAACTCAAGTATTGATGACAATACTATCGCCAACAGGTACCCCGATCGACAACAAGTCCGAACGAGTTGTTAATTGGCGGGGGCAAGTTCAGACATCGGGTGAATATACAGTCGAGTTACGCCCGATTAAAGGTTTGGCTGGGAGTGAATTTGCTTACAAACTTAGCATCACTCAACTCGCTGTTACACCGACACCATCACCTGTGATGAGTCCCTCCTCGGCAGGCATCCCATCCCCAGGTGTACCGATCCCGATCGGTGGCAATGGCATCAATGGCAGTCCTGCTAACCTCAACCCCGATCGAATCGATCCAAATATCCCTGGGATCTCCCCGTCATCGCTCCCGATCGAAGTACCCGTAGCTCGTCCCACCCCTACACCAAGTGAATCAGAGCGTCCCACCCGCCGCCGCAGACGTAATCGGACGCAGGTAGAACCCAGCCCTCAAGTCAGAGATCGCAATCGGGTAGATTCAACCGCTGAGTCCACTTCCACTCCAAGCCGCAGGCGCAGTCGGGACTCTGAGACACGACAACCCCAGTCGCCCTCCCCATCAAACCCAGATGTTGGGGATAATCCACCTAGTGAGACGCCCAAGCCAGAACCATCGATCGGTATACCCGTTCCCGCCGCCAAAAATAACACACCACCAGCTCGTGATGGCGATCGGGCAGCCCCACCCCCTGGTAGCGGTGCCAACGATCCAGACTAAGACTACTCCCGAACCTATGTCAAATTGGACATCTAGGGTAGGGGGTGAATGGTGAATGGTGAATGGTGAATGGTGATGTCTATTGACGAGCGCGCATCCGCAATTATCAATTATCAACTATCAACTAATTTAAATGCTTCTAATTACTAGCACCGATACAGATGCGGGTAAAACCGTCCTCACAGCAGCATTAGTAGCCTATGCTCAAAAACATCTTCCACAGCAAAATTGGGGCATCCTCAAGCCGATTCAGTGCGGTACAGGCGATCGGGAGTTTTATAGTGAGTTGTTCGGCAGATCCGCTGAAGACATCAATCCTGTTTATTTGTCCAACCCTCTAGCACCACCGATCGCCGCCGCTCTAGCAGGTGTAGAAATCGATCTGGCGAAGGCTTGGCAAGCACTCCAACAGATGCGACAACAGCATGATTTTGTACTGGTAGAAGCCCTCGGTGGCTTGGGTGCGCCGATGACAGCAGAGCTAGTCGTCGCCGATATCGCCAGAGATTGGCGACTACCAGCAGTACTAGTCGTCCCAGTCAAACTAGGCGCGATCGGTTCAGCCGTTGCCAATGTTGCCCTCGCTAGACAATACAATGTCCAGTTGCGTGGGATCGTCCTCAACTGTCCGCAGCCGCTATTCGATTCAGAGATTGCCAACTTTGCGCCAGCGGAATTAATTCAATCTCTCACCCGCACACCCGTACTCGGCTGTCTACCCTATCTCCCAAATGCTCGCAATCTCGATGCACTAGCCGCAGCCGCAGCCAATCTAGATTTGGAGATCTTATTCCCAAATCTGATGGCTAGTAATAATCCAGATGAGAAAACACCGCGACTAGCGAACGTTTGAGGGGATCGAATAGCAATAATTCGCTCCAGTTCGCTCAAAAGCGCGGACTATCGCCTAGAATTAGCAAACTAAGCTCGATTTTTTTGCGTCATGCGGTTTGACATCATCACCCTATTTCCAGACTTCTTTACTTCCCCACTCGGCTGTGGCTTAATGAGCAAAGCCTTAGCCAAAGAGATCGCCTCGGTGCATATTACCAATCCCCGCGATTTTACGATCGATCGACATCACAAGGTCGATGATGAGTCATATGGGGGCGGTGTCGGGATGGTGATCAAGCCAGAACCGATCTTTGCGGCGGTAGAGTCATTACCGACATTGCCACGGCGACAGGTGCTATTAATGAGTCCTCAGGGTGAAAAGATCGATCGAGCCTTATTTCAGGAGTTGCGGCACAACTACGATCAATTAGTATTGATCTGCGGTCATTATGAAGGGATTGACGAGCGCGTGATGAATATTGTCGATCGAGAAATTTCACTCGGAGATTTTGTCCTAACTTGCGGCGAGATTCCCGCTTTGACATTGATTAACGGCATCACCCGTTTACTTCCTGGTACCGTGGGGAAAGTAGAATCGATCGAAACCGATAGTTTTGAAGATGGGTTACTCGATTACCCCCACTATACCCGCCCCGCAGAATTTCGCGGCTGGCGCGTACCCGATATCTTAATGTCTGGCAATCATGAGAAAATTGCTCAGTGGCGACATCAACAACAACTCGATCGAACTCAAACTAAACGTCCCGATCTTTATGCTGCATGGTTAGAGCGGCTGAAAGCTTCAGCGCACGAGCCAGAGAAGCCCTAAAACCAAATTAAGCGATCGTTGTAAAAATTGAATTCAAATCGATAAAAATCATCCAAGATCTGTAGGGGCGGGTTTATGAGATCCATATCGAGCGTACTAAATATTTCATTCAAACCCGCCCTCTCCACAAATAATCGATCGCATGTTTTCAACTACGCATCCCGACAAACAATCTGTGAATGCTGGTGGGGATGGGCGGGTTTGTTTGAGATTTATAGAATCGATCGATAGTTATTTGCATAATCTGGAAAATAGAAATCGACGAATTTTATCACCTTTTTGAAGTGAATAATTCCTAAATCTGGATTTAGCAATGTAACTTCTTTGCTTCCTCTATAGTTGCCTTTCCAAAGAGCGGAATTTTCTAGATAAGTTTTAGAATGATCTGTTCCATGTTTGGTATCTAACCACTGCAATGCACCAATTGCCCATAGCTGGTCATAAAAATTATTGCCAACTGGTAAGTAGAGATCGAGATAAGATCGCAAAATCCTAACCGATTTAGCATTTCCAATCCGCGCCAGTGCAAAACAATGGAATTGTCCAGAGTAGCAAGTTCTACTAGGAATCAATGATTTTTCAATTAGATTTATATAGTCGCGAATACCTCTAATACCACATAGCCAGCTCACTGTAATTAGTTCTCTCCAATTACCACTGCTGTACATTTGAATAAAATCTCGATCTGTTAATTTCTCTAGTGCTAACTTTGTTGATTCGACAAAGGTATCTACATTTTTACAATTTCCACCTAAAAAAATTTCCATTTAGAATATTAAGGTATAGAGGTTGAATGTAAGAATCATATTCCATTTTATGTACTCTCAATTTTTTTAAACTGAAAAATGTTAGCTTTATACACTGACAATACTGCAAGTAGAATGAGGAATATTCACTACCTACTTCGCCTCCATCCAATTCGCCCCACTATCGATCTCCGCCACCTTATACTAGCAACTTCTCGATCGAACTCCGCTTCCTCTCTGGTATTGAGACTCAGATAAGTATCGACAAGCCCTGACAAAATCGATATTCGCTCGACAAAACCCAAATTAAATAATCATCATCCAAATTGAATCTAAATCGATAAAAATTATTCAGGATCTGTAGGGGCGGGTTTATGCGATCGATATCGAGCGTACTAAATATTTCATTCAAACCCGCCCTCACCTACAAATAACGAATCGCATGTTATCCCCCACACATCCCGACAAACAATCTGTGAATGCTAGTGGGGATGGGCGGGTTCGATCGAGATTTATGGAATTTATAGATGATTATTTGCATAAACCCGCCCCTACAGATCCGTATCAATAGTTCTGGATTCCATACAAAGAGAAGAATTACAAATGCGGCAAATATCTGAATAACAGAAATAAAAATAAAAGCTTTTTTGGACATGTCAAGTTTATATTATTTACTTCGCATCCATCCAATTAGCACCACTGCCAATCTCTGCCACCATCGGCACACTCAAAGAAATTGCCCCCTCCATCGTCTCCTTAATTTTCGGCTGCAACTCTTCCCATTCATCCTGGGGAATTTCCAACACCAATTCATCATGCACTTGCAACAACATCTTCGCCTGATATCGCTCTAATAACTTATCGATCGAAATCATCGCCAACTTAATAATATCCGCACTAGAACCCTGAATTGGTGCATTTGCCGCAGCACGTAAATATCCAGAATCTAATTGTCCGAGATTGCCGAGATTATCCAGATCGATCGAGTTAGGATCGCTGCCTTTTAAGCCGCGCAATTTACCACTTTCAAATCGGAAATATCGCCGCCGTCCGCAGACAGTTTCCACATATCCTAACGCGATCGCTTCCCGTTTAACGCGCTCTAAGTAGTCGAAAATGCCTGGATATCGATCGTAAAACTTATCGATGAAGATTTTAGCTTCGCTGACTTTTATGCCAGTTTCTCGCCCGAATCTAGCCGCACCCATGCCATAAACTACACCGAAGTTAATGATCTTACCCATCCGGCGTTGTTCGCTGGTAACGGTATCGCTTTCAAACAATAGTTTGGCGGTGACGGTGTGGATATCTTCGTTTTGGTTGTAAGCAGTAATTAAAACGGGTTCTTGACTGAGATGGGCGAGGATGCGAAGTTCGATCTGGGAGTAGTCAGCGGCGGCGAGAATCCAACCTGGAGCGGGAATAAATGCGCGGCGAATTTGGCGACTAAATTCGGTGCGAATCGGGATATTTTGAAGGTTGGGATTGGATGATGAAAGTCGTCCCGTGCTGGTGACGGCTTGATTGAAATCGGTGTGAACTCTACCAGTTTTGGGGTGGATTAACGCGGGGAGGGCATCGACGTAGGTAGATTTGAGTTTGGAAAAAGTCCGGTGTTGGAGGATCAGATTGACGACTTCATGTTTGCCTTGCAATTTTTCGAGGGTATTGACATCGGTGGAGTAGCCGGATTTAGTTTGACGGATACCTTTGGTGTCTAATTGGAGTTTATCAAATAATATCTGCGCGAGTTGTTTGGGCGAACCGAGATTGAATGCTTCCCCTGCAAGTACATAAGTTTGCGCTTCGATCCTGGCTAAGTCTTCGGCTAATACTAGCGAGAGTGTTTTCAGATATTCTGCGTCGATATTAATACCGCGATCTTCCATGTTGGCGAGGATCGGTTCGAGGGGAAGTTCGATATCTTGCAATAGTGTGAGTAATCTCGGTGCGGCCGCTAATTCGGCGGTGAGGATGCTGTGGAGGCGATAGGTACCCCAAACATCCATCCCGCAATATTCCGCTACCAAGGGGATGCTAATATTCGCAATAGTTTTTCCCTTTGGTACTAAGTCATCGTAACTCTGGGGGACGATGCTCAGATAGCGGCTGGATAAATCGGTGAGGTTGTGGCTGCTATCGGGATTTAAGACGTAACTCGCCAGCATCGTATCGAATACTACCCCCGCGAGGTTAATGCCTTGGTTTTTAAATACCAATCGATCGAATTTTGCATTCTGCAATACCTTCGGATAGGTTGCAGATTCGAGGATCGGTTTGAGATTTGTCAGGACTGATTCTAGATCTAAATTATCTCCCGAATCATGCCCGATCGGGATATATGCCATGCTATTAGTTTCTGCACCCCAACAGCACCCAATCCCAACTAAACTCGCATTTCGTGGTTCTAAATCGGTAGTTTCCGTATCCCAAGCGACGGGACAATTTGGATCTTTATATTGCTGGAGATTGGTAATTAAAGCCTGTAGTTTGGCTACCGTATCAATAATTTGTGGTTGAATCAGACAGACTTGACTAAGTTGAAATTTATCGGTATCTTCAGCACTAAAAAACCACATATCGTTACCACCATCATCGGGCACGATTGCCCCATCAGGAGTTACGATCTTACTCACTGGCTCGTGGGGATTATTAATACTCGCAGGAGTAGGAGCCGCAGCGCCGCCGAAAGCTTCCTGAAGTTTCTCGATATCTTTACTAAATCGATGCAGTTCTAATGTTTGTAATAATGGCTGTACATCTTGAAAATCAAACCCAGTTAATTTCGTGGCTGTTAACTTGACTTCCAGCGGTACATCAGTAATAATTTTTGCTAAATATTGCGAGTGATTGGCATCATCCTTTCCTGCAACTAACTTCTTCCCCGTCGCTCCTGTAATCTCCTCGACTCGATCGTAAATAGTCGCCAGATCGCCATATTCATTCAATAGCTTCACCGCCGTCTTATCGCCAATCCCCCGCACGCCAGGAATACTATCTGATTTATCCCCACACAGAGCCTTATAGTCGATAATCTGCGCCGCAGTCACCCCCATTTTATCGATGACACCCTGCTCGTTCATTTCTATTACTGAAGGGCCACTTTGAGCAAAAGCTGAAGTCATGTACAATACACTCACTCGATCGCGATCGCTCACCAGTTGGAACATGTCCTTATCACCAGACAAAATCTTCACCTGATAACCCTCGCGGCTGGCTTTCCCCGCCAAAGTCCCCAACACGTCATCCGCCTCAAATCCCACCGCCGTTGCTGTCGGTAAATTTAACGCTGTTAATAATTGATACAAGTTTTGAATATCGATCGTGAAATCTTCCGGCGTTTCTACTCGATCGGCTTTATAATTATCATCAGCCTCATGTCTGAATGTCGGCGCACGTAGGTCAAATGCGATCGCCATCGAATCCGGCTTTTGACTATTAATAATCTCGACTAAAGCCTTGACAAATCCAAAACAAATACTCGTCGGTACTCCCGCCGAAGTGATCAAGCCACCGCTCTTACTTTTGGCATAGGCAAAGTAGGAACGATAAGCTAGGGAATGTCCATCGACGAGAATTAATAGAGGAGGCATAAGATCTAATTTATTTTGCAGGTGGGACTTTTTGTAGTAATCTTTCCCGTTTGTGCTGACGTAATTCTAAATCGATTTGAGCGATCGCATCGTCTAAAAAAAGATTATATAATTCTAATTGACGGTTACTCTCCCGCAACCTGTCGAGACAACTTTTTCTAGTTTCTTCAGTCGGATAACTATATCGCTCAGTCATAACAGATTCCAACCTCTTATAATCTCTTGAGTACTAGCATTAGCAGCTTCTAGATTAGCTTGTCCATTCTCAATTGCTTTTGCCAGTAAATCTAGCATAGCATTTGTAGCAATTGGCTGTGCTTCCAAAATCTTCAACAACAGGGTATTGAGGCGAGTGTAAGACTGGTTAAGTCTTTCTTTGGCGTTTTGCAGTTCTTCCAATTCACCAATCGTGCTGGCTGCCTCTCCATATCGATCGAAAAATGTCCACCAAGTCGCGCTAGCTAGTTCAATTGCATTTGCAAGTTGGCGGAGTAGCTCAAAAGTCATCGTTAAGGTTTCTTCAGGTAACTTCGCCATCGATCGAGGATATATTTAAACAGCACATTCTATTCTCTCAGATTCGTTTGTATTGTGAAAGCATAGGATAGACAATTTTATGATAGATTGAAAGAACCATCCCAATCTTTAGCAGATTCTACGGATTCTTCCAACGATGGAAAACTAGCAAGATCCCAGCCGTCTGGATGAGGTATGAAAGAATTCTTCCCTCCATTTCGCCACTGATATAATTCATATACCTCGGTTTGCAATCGAAATGGTAAATCTTTAACCTTTTCGTAAATTGCGTTACGATTTAAACCTTGATTCATTAATGTATGACAATCTGCCCTATATTGATGTACCCAACCACTAATAAAATTAAGGTATTTTAATAAATTAGACATTTTATCTTCAAGTTTAAAATCGTATGGTGGGCAATGCCCACGAACCAAATATGTACGAACAAGTAAGATATATTTTTATTATCACAATATCATCAGTCGCTAAAATTCACGCCAACATCATCAAGAAAACAATTACTGTCTGATTTTCGTAGTAAAGCCAGAAGCTTTAAACTTCTTCAATTGCAGCGGTAGAGTCGCACTAGATGGCACTGTAATTCGCATTTCAAAATCATTAATTCCTGGTGGTACCTGCTCGATTAAACCCACTCGTCCCCGATTTGGCAAGACATTGTTATTGTCCGCATCATAAATCCGTCCGTAGACATCAGCATCGTAGACAGTCTTCCCCGACTTGTTTTCAGCTTTCCCAGTAATCAAAAAACACAGAGCATCCTGTGTCACACCACCGCTACTCACCGCACCTTTGGACATTTCTGCCGAACAATTTTTATAGCCAACATTTGACAACGGGATGGGCGTAACTGCGAAAGCTGCTGGGGCAACAAGCCATGTAGACATGGATAAAACGATCGCAAGGGCAAATGTGATGAAAGTACGAATTAGCATGGGAGGAAGGGGAGACTGGGGGACTGGGGGACGGGGACACTGGGAGGAGATTACGTTCGAGATCTTCAATCCAATATTACCTAAAGCCTAAAGCCTAAAGCCTAAGACCTAATCTAAAACCATTGTCCCCCATTGAAGCGCGAATATGGCGAGAGAATCCGCAGTAGTGAATGAGTAACGATCGCACTGAGCAGACTAAAGCTAGTATAAAACCCGATGAACCCAGGGATACTAAAGCTAGCTCGATCGATCCCTGGTAAGCCGATAACTTTAATCATCATTACTAAAAACAGCCCTTCCCACACCGCGCCCCCGAACTGTAGTAACCCATTCCAGTCGCCATCCCAGCGCAACCGTTGAAGCTGATGATAGCCAAAATCCCAGGCTAGTCCAAATAAGCCTAGATAGATTAATGTTAACAAGGTTTGTCCGGCGATCGAAGGACTCGACTTGACTACCATGAGGATGGTTAACAATAGCCCAACTGTAGCTAATAACAAGACTCGAATTTGCCAGCGACCAAATAGAGTAAAAGTCATAATCTGCCTGTGGGGTATAGATCGAATCTACTTATCCAAACCAACGGTAATCACCACCTATTATACCTGCTGCGATCGAGATGAATTCTGGCTTGGTGAATAATCAAAATTCTCCTCGACACTCATGTTTTTATCTGGATGATGACAGAAGCAGAACGTTTATCGGCTAGACTGATTGAATCGATCGTCAATCGCCAAAATACTTTGTTTCTTATTGCTAATCGCTCAGTCTCAAGTTGAGAATATGACTTTAGCTACTGTCGATCGTGCTTTTGGGTTGTACGACTCGATCGTCTCTATTAAACTTTCGATCGACAAACACATCGATATTTAATTTATAGCTTAATCCATGTTCGAGATCGATCGACTAGTGTTGGCTTAGATTAGGTTAGTAACAAAGTTTTACAAGCTAGCACTGTCAAACCCTGCGCCAGCCACTACACTAGAGATAATGCGTTAGGAATAGAGCATATCGAGACAATTTACGGCAACTTACAAGGATTAAAATCCAATCAGATCAAACAACTGCGGAAGCTATATAATGAAAGACTTCCAGGCGATCGACTGACTACGCCAGAATTTGCTCAGAAGTTAGCGGCGATTAGTACTGAAATCCGCGATCCAGTTAGTGTCTATGTCAATCGGCGCGGTCAGATTATCCGCTTGGGTGTGGGTACTCCCGGTCAAACTCAAATTCCACCGTTAGAATTACCCCGTTATGGTGCGGAGCGGTTGAGTGGGATTCGGTGTATTTCGACTCAGCTCAAATCAGACATTCCCAGTGAGAGTGCGCTGACTGCGATGGCAATCCAGCGGCTGGATGCGCTGGTGATTTTGAATATTACTGGGAGCGGTTTTCAAAAACGCGGCGGTGGTGCGACGGGATATATTCAAGATACCTATCTCGCCCACCTAGTACCGCATCCAGAGATTAATTGGACAATTTCACCGCCGTTGAGTTTAGAAGATCTTAGCGACCAAGATTTTCTCGATTTGGTCGATGGGATCGAACAGGAATACGCGCGGGATGTCGCGAATCAAAACGTCGCTGATGAAACCGATCGAGTATTATTAGTTGGTGTCAAAACCGACTATGTGACTACTCAACGATTTAATGATGGGTTGGAAGAAATCGTTAAATTGGTTCAAACTGCTGGCGGTGAAGTACTCCAAACCGTCCAACAAAAACGCTCCAAACCTCACCCCCAGACGGTAGTAGGGGAAGGCAAGATCCAAGAAATCGCCCTTGCAGCTCAAAAAGTCGGTGCTAACCTAATTGTCTTTGACTGCAATCTATCCCCCAGCCAAGGGCGAAATCTCGAAACTCAGATCGGGATTCGGGTGGTAGATAGAACGGAAGTAATCTTAGATATCTTTGCCCAACGCGCTCAATCTGGAGCGGGTAAATTGCAAGTCGAACTCGCCCAACTAGAATACATGATGCCGCGTCTAACTGGGCGGGGTCAAGCCATGTCCCGTCAAGGTGGTGGGATCGGCACTAGAGGCCCTGGAGAGACCAAATTAGAAACCGAACGCCGTACCATTCAAAAGCGGATTTCGCGGCTCCAGCAGGACGTGAACCAGCTCCAAGCACATCGTTCGCGGCTGCGGCTCCAACGTCAGCATCACGATGTCCCCTCTGTTGCTCTAGTTGGATATACCAATGCGGGTAAATCTACCCTGCTTAATACCCTGACTAATTCCGAAGTCTACATCGCCGACCAATTATTTGCCACCCTCGATCCGACGACGCGGCGGTTTCAGGTGCCAGCGAGTAATACTGGAGACTTGCGACAAATCCTGCTCACCGATACTGTGGGCTTCATCCACGAGCTACCACCGCCGCTGATGGATGCCTTTCGTGCCACTCTGGAGGAAGTTACCGAAGCAGACGCGCTGATTCATCTCATCGACCTTGCTCATCCGGCTTGGCATAGTCATATCCGCTCGGTGATGGGAATTTTGGGTGAGATGCCGATCGCGCCTGGGCCATCGCTAATCGTGTTTAATAAGATCGATCGGGTCGATGGTGAGAGACTCGCTCAAGCTGAGGAAGAATTTCCCAATGCTGTGTTTATCTCCGCTTCAGAACGCCTGAGTTTAGAAACTCTTCGCCAACGAATCGGACAACTCATCGCTTATACAGTACCAGCATAAAATCGATCTAAAGTGCATACATCGGCTACACACCTTGAAAGCTGACTTTTTAGTTACCTTTTAACCTGCATCATCCCGATGATAAAGGTTAAGCTAGGGTCATCTGTACTTGAGAGGACACTAATTAATATAGTCTCCGTAGAGAATACAGGGTGGTTTCTTTTAGAGTGTGGGAGTCGGTCAGCATCAAGGTTTGACGATCGACTCTCCTACTTCTTTACTCAAAGGCAAGTGTAAAGCCTCCGAACTCAGGCGTGAGGCGAAATTTCGCTGCGGTTAGATCCCGATCCTCTGTGGTGAGTCTACCCTAGATTGAATCTAGGGTAAATTAGTTGCGTTTTTACAATATGTTTGTTACAATTCTTAATAAGGGAATAACAAAGAGCTTTAAATCCAGCACGAACAGCCAATTTAGAGATCCATAGCGATCCGGCATCAGTTTTTGTCAGAGTCTAAGGAACGAGTTTTCTCCTCCCAACACAGCTCATTTACCAGTAGATTAATCTGCTGGTATTTTTATTGAAAGATGGGGAGGTTGCTAAATTCAGGGGTAATTCATGAATTACCCCTACCATGAATTTTGAGGACGATTTAGTTACCAAATAGCTTCTTCGCAGCGCGTTCGCTTCTGGCTTCAGCAGATTCCATCACTTCCGCCATGTTTTCTAACATTTCACCAGGATGATTTTCGAGGACACGGGTAGAAAGTGAAATCTTGCCATTACCTTCATCTAGATCGATAATCATTGCTTTAATTTCTTGACCGATCGTAAATAGCTTTTCACAGGCTTCAACCCGATTTTGACTGATTTGTTTGACATAAAGCAAACCAGTACTGCCATCAAATTCTACAAATGCACCAAAAGGTTTGATCCCGACAATTGTACCAGTAACTAATTGTCCGCGTTCTAGTTGACTGAAGTTAGCAGTACGGGTGGCTTGACGCTGGGAAAAAACTAGCTTATCTTTGTCATTGTCAGCTTCAATAATAATCCCTGAAATTACCGTACCAACTAGCGACTGATGATCCCGTTCGACTAATTGCGATCGAGGAATAAACCCGCGAATCCCCTAGAAGTTAACAGTTACACCCCCTTTATTTACACCAGTGACTCGGAGCTGGATTGATTCCTTATTACTTTGCAGATCGTCAACTTGATTCCAGGCATATTTCATCTGCAATTGCAGTTTAGACAAGGTAACTTGTCCATCGGCATTTTGTTCGCGAATAATTAGAAATTCTTGCTCATCACCGATCGGTAACAATGCCGATAGATCTGCTGATTCATCTGCGGCAACTTCCGCAGCAGGGACAAATGCTAGCGACTTACCATTGATATCTACATAGACACCATCGCTATCATAACTATGGATTTTACCCCGCACTAATTGGTCTTTTTCAAAACTGACTACTTCAGCATCTAGAGCTTTAGCAAAGTCGTCCATGGAAAAGATTTCGGCAGAGGTACTTGTAGTCTTATTCATTTAAGTTGGGAGGGAGATAGGTTTAAGGTGAGTTGCATCGGCAAAAATTGCTCACCAGCGAAGTTTCAGGCGATCTTGTGGACTTTATCTACTGAGTCGCAGTCAGGTGTTGAAATAATTCCTCGACATGTTGCCAAGCTGACTCAGCAGCAGTGGAGTTGTAACTCGCCCGTAAGTCGCAATTGAAGCCATGTTCGGCACCTGGATACTGCCAAATCTGATGGGGAATATTATTTTGGGTAAGAGCCGCATCAATTTGGGCGATTTGGTCGGGGGGAATACTATGATCGTCCATACCAAAGAACATATACATCGTACCCGCGATCGAGCCTGTTTGACTCACAGATGGCTCTCCACCACCTGGGGTATAGGTAGTAATTCCCGCCCCATAAAAGGAAGCTGTGACGGAAATATCGGGCAAGGTCGCCGCTAAATAGGCAACGTGTCCGCCGAAACAAAAGCCGATACACCCAAAATGGGGTTGAACTTGGGGGAGTGTTTTGAGATAATCGATTGCGGCTTGAATGTCGGACAGGAGTTGGGAAGCACTAGTCTTTTGGGCATAGGTGCGTCCTAATTCTACATCAGCACCCGTGTAGCCCAGATCTAGACCTGGAGCAAACCTGTCAAACAAAGCCGGAGCGATAGCGACATAACCCAAACTAGCAACTCGCTCGGTCACAGCCCGAATATGGGTATTAACCCCAAATATTTCTTGGAGTACGATGATAGCTGGAAATTGAACAGATCCGGCTGGGACGGCAAGGTATGCAGATATTGGTGCCGCTGTGGACTCAATTTTGACTTGCTGCGTGACGATTTGGAGTGGCATATAAATTCATCTAGCGATTGATGGTCGATGTTCGGGAATACTGATATTTGAGTATGTATAAATAGTTTGAGGCGACCTCACAAGTGGCTCTTAAATTAAAAATTTTTCGTCTGATAAAAATATTTGTCTCCAGATGCGGGAGAATTAGATGCTGATTAACTGTTCAAAAATTTGAATGGTTACTATCATCAGCATAACAAATCCGAGTTTAACCATTTTACAGATATCAGGAGTTGCTAAATTGGCTACAGGTGACTATTTCGATCGAACGAAGCAACTACTTTCAGGTAAGATACTCTGGTTCGCAATTGCCGCCACTTCTTGTGCGGTGGTTGTATTACTACATACCATGCTTAGTCGAATATCTGCCGATGCCCTAGTTGCTACTACAGGTATCGCCAAAACAGCCGATCTGACTAGTGCAATTGCCAATCGCGTCCCGCTCAATTTTGATGTCCCCAAAAACTTTCAAGCCAAGACGATTAAAAATGTCTCCGTACCTGTCTCTGAGAAGGTAATTGCGCTTACTTTCGATGATGGCCCCTGGCCCGAAACTACCGAGCAAATTTTAGCAGCTCTCAAACAAGAAGACGTTAAAGCAACTTTTTACATGGTCGGTCAGCCGCTCAAATCTTTTCCAGAAATTGGTAAAAAAGTCTTGGCTGACGGTCACGTCATCGCTAATCACACTCTCCATCACTGGTACAAGCAGATGAGTCCCCTAGTCGCTCAACGGGAAATCGAAGATACCGCTAAAATCATCAAAGAAGTCCTGAATGTAGAAACTGACTATTTCCGACCACCTGGTGGCGTACTCACTAATGGTTTAGTTGCATATGCCGAAAAACACAATCAATCCGTCAATATGTGGTCGGTAGATTCTGGGGATAGTCATCCAAAACGTCCATCCTCCGAAGCGATCCTCAAAACTATCATTGCAGGTGCTACTCCTGGCGGAATTGTCCTGATGCACGATGGTGGCGGAAGTCATGGTAATACAGCCAAAGCAGTACCCCAAATCATCGCCAAACTTCGCGCCCAAGGCTATAAGTTTGTGACAGTTCCCGAACTACTCGAACTATCTTCTTCATTAGCACAGCCACCAACGGCTCAAGGATCGCCCACTCATACCCACACTTAAATCTGTGATGAATTGATAATAGTAGTATCCCTGCTAGTTAGTAATTAGTAGGGATATCACTTTACCGGAAATTATTTATGACAGATTTAGCACAGCAAAAATGTGTCCCTTGTAATGGTGGGGAAGTCGCAATCTCACCTGCTGAAATTGCGGCTTTTCAACCACAGATCCCCGATTGGTGTCAATTTGAAGTCAACGGCGAACAACGAATCGAAAGACTTTATCAATTCAAAGATTTTGTGCGATTCGTTGATTAGTGAATCGCGGTACCCAGTCCGTACATAACTAATCCAAGCTGGCTACCAGACATGTAGCACTTCAAGGCTTGAACTATCCAATTGATGAAGGTGCAAGCCCTTCCCTCC
>NZ_JBGSQZ010000300.1:0-11640 GCF_041737865.1 Chamaesiphon sp. | reverse complement strand
GAGAGGAGGTTTCGAGCATTCGAGCTGTACTGGTTTTTTGGATAAAAACAGTTTAACAGTTCTCCTCTCTTTTTTCCTCAAACCCATTACTCATCAGCTTTTACGATAATTCTTACGGACTTTTGTCCGTCAATCAGGTTCTATATGGTGGGCTTGAATCAAGAAAAACATCTAGCCTCCCAAGGAAAATATTTTCAATGATAGATTCATCTATCCTTTGTATTTATGAATACAGTGAATATTTTGGATGGCTTCATGTTTTTTACTGGTACAACTCTCGGCCAGATGGAGATTTGGGTAATCCTTGGATTGCTAATTCCCAACATATTTATCTAGGTAGCTTTTATCCATTCTCTGATGAGGAAAGAGAGAAAATATTAGAGAGAATCAAGGGTGAAGAAAACGTTGATTCTCTAGACATACCGGAATAATTGTTTTCATCTAGATAAATTTATCGAATGTTGTGAAGTTCAGAAAAAGTCCAACTGTTCCACATCCGGCGGAATCAGATTAAGCTGCTTCTCCACTGTCACCCCCTTGAGCTTCTTCGCTTTCGCACCTTTCGCCTTGGACTTATTGGCCTTCTTCTCAGCCTGTTTACCACCCAAAATTTCCGCTTCGTGGCGATGCTGATTGAGTTCTAGCAGACGGGCGAGGACTTCATCGTGGGTGGCTTCTGGCCAGCGGTATCGCCAGGGCTTTTTGCGCTGACGTTTGCCTTCTGTGGGCTGGGTGTCTGATGGTTCTTCGTCTTCGTAGTCGAGGCGGAATTCGCAGGTGGTGGAGATGTCTGTTCAACCGTAGGCGGCGAGGACGGCGGTGTCCATTTGGGTGTGGAGTTGGCGCAGTTTGAGGATGTCTGCATCGTCTTCTTCTGGGTCGTGGAATCTGTTGTAGGTGGCGGTGAGTCCTTGGTTGTTGCGAATCATCAGGGCAGCGCGGAATTCGTAGTATTCTTGTCCAATCGATTCTAGTTCGCGGTTGGTTTCCCAGTTTTCGGGGAAGGGGAAAGTCTGAAAACAATCTGAGGGAGTATAAATAGGATCGTCTTTGATAGAAGCTCCCATAAATATCACCCAAATTTCATGTATTCTCGAATGCAATATTGTAAATGAAGAATAAGTATCAAAAGTAAAGACAACAAGTCTCTGATCGTAAACGTAGCCTTTTGGGAGGAAGGTTAACATTCTATATTTGCTTATTTGAGTGCTAACTAAAACGCGGTCGAGTGGTTCGATTGCTTTAAATAAAGCGTTTGTGTATCGACCCCAGAGCCACCATGTACTTGCTCGACGACGACCATCAGCAGTATTCATGTTTAGTTTTGCCCGCTCAGGCTTAACTTTATCTTCCACAATCGATATCAAATCTGGCCACTCGCGCGCTTCTTCTTCGCTCATCTCAGCAAAATTAATCACATAGCGATGGTGAGTATGGGTAGGGCTAGAATTCACCTCCTCACCACCAATATAAGGAAATATGCACTCTTGGTTGCGAGGGTTTTCTTCGATCAGACGTTGCATTTCAGCGATGGATGTTACGTTGATATTGCTATCATCAAATGTAAACCCCAGACCAAGAATCACACTACCTTGAAAACTTTTGTCCTCATTAGCAATCAACTTCTGAGGATCGTTATTACCTCCAGCATGAAATAGAAAAGCGGTAATTTTCTCAACAGGTTTACCATCGAGAATAATGGGCAGATCGATCTTTCTCATTTGTCTCAAATACTCTCGAATTACGAATAGCTTTTGACTCGAATTCGGTTGATTTTGCCGCTGAACTCGAATCAAGCGGTTGTGGAGTCGATCCTGAGTCTCTAGATAGTCATGAAGTACCTGAGCTTGTCTGAGGTAGTCTCGATCGTCCTTACAAATAATAATGCCAGCATGACTTACTCCATTGCGGTGTAATGCCACAAAATCATCGCGATTGAATGTGATGACACAGCGATCGTTCAGTGTGGCATACTTCAATACCTCATCATCGGGAATCCCTTGATTCGCCTGTCCTGCGTCGTAGGATGAGAGAATATCGTGGTTAAATTTGCGAAGTGCTTCGACTAGATCGATCGCCAGATTTTCATTTGAATACAGTCTAGCCATTCGGCAGATCTTCCTCATCATGGGAGACAATCAGCCGATCGATTTCCGCGCGATGATTTGCATAATAAGCCCTTGTAGCCGCCAAATCGAATAGAGTTAGGCTGGGGAAGTTTCGGAGTAATTCGGCTTCATCTGCGCCTTGATTGTGGAGCGAAACGAGCGTCCAAACCGGAATTCGAGTATTGCGGATACGTGCATATCCGCCGCATACTCCCACGGTTTTTTGAATATTGCGATCGGTAAGCTGTCCTTGCAACAGCAGATAATCTTCTGAAGGCAGAGCTTCAATCATTTGAACTAAAGATTCTACTAATTTCGTATTCAAGACTTGACTGTCTCCTGTATTTTCATAATATGCACCAAACTTACTACCACCGCTGCTAATCCAGGCCACTTATATCGCCGCGTGGCATTGTAGATTAGACCTCCATTATTACAAATGAACCGCAATCCAGTAGAGCGGGTATCGCCTTGGGCGATGGTATTGGTGGAAATCAAACCCATTGTGCCATTCGATCGCAATAAATCGAACGATCGCCGAAAGAAGAAGGCAACTAAATCGGAGTTACCATGCGACTCAGCATAGGTGTCCTTGAGCCAATCGGGCTAGCCTTCAGCATTGCCACTAGTCGTCGTGTTTTTGCCAGCAAACGGGGGATTGCCGACGATCGCATCAAACCCCCCATTTTCCCTGTCAAACACCTCTGGAAACTCAATCTCCCAGTTAAACGGCACTACCCGTTCCCGCAACCGCGCTGCAACCGCTATCATTCGCTCCGGCTGCAACTGCACCATCCCTGCATAATCCCGCCGCAGATCCTCCCGATCCTGCTTATTTTTACCCACCCCATCAAAGAACGCTGCGATCGAAACATCCCCCCTTAACCGTACCCCCGCCAAAGCCAACTCCGCCGACTGCCACATTTGCGCCTTCGCCAACGCCTGAGCATCCGATCGAGTATCCTGTACCTGAATCTCCGATCTAAATAGTTTCACTTCCAACAGCTTTTTATTCAACTCTTCCCCAATGGGCGAACCCTTTAAAGGTGATTCGATCTGCCAAAAGCATTAATCTACCGCCGCGTTCTCCCGACTAGGGAATCTCCACATTTGAGGGCGTGATCCAAGAATGTAAACGGCAAATCCCGCGAGAGCGTCACCAACCACAGCGATAATTTTGCCAAATTCACCGCAAACGGATTCTTGTCCACTCCATACAAACACTGCTGCGCCACCAACCGCCGCGCCATTAACAGCGGCTCATCCTCTCCCTTCTCTCCACTCAAAACCACCGATTCACCGCGATTTCAAGCTGCAACTACCTGCTCCGCCAACTGACGACAAGCCTCAACTAAAAAAGCACCCGAACCCATCGCTAAATCGCAGACTTTTAACTCCAAAATTTGCGCCGCCGTGGGTGTATCTCCTAAGCTTGCCAAAATTGGCCGGAGGGTATTCTCAACGATCGGTTGAGTCAACTTGCGCGGTGTGTAGTGAGAACCCGATCTGCGCCGTTCCTCCGTGGGTTGGAGATAAAGCGAACCAACGGGTAATAACTGTTTAGTTCGCCCTGAAACCCGTTGTCCGATAGCAGCGATCAGCGCATCGATCGTCTGCGCTTCTTTGACTCCCTTCGCTGCATTTGCCGCCAGTTCGCAATTTGCCCATTCCTTCAGCAGCTTGGCACGATCTCCAGACTTAGCTGCCAATAAACCTTCCACATCTACCACCACCGTCGTCGAAACCTTGGAACCCTTGGGCTTACTGTTCACGCCGATCGAGATCCTGGTAGCGCGATTGACGGTGTAGCCCATAATTCCCTCATAGACAGAGCCAATCTGCTCCACATCTAGCGATCGATATGACAGCCGCTCCCCATCCAACATCAGCAGCTTATCCAATACCCGATAGATTACCCCATCGGGTATCTGGGGTAGTGTTGAGCAGATTTGCCCCCCAACCCGCCCCCCAACCCCCAATTCTGGGGGAGCCGGATTCAGGGGGCTATTTCCCTCCAAAAATGGAAACTCCTGCGGATCGAAAAGTTGCCCATACCGCGCTGGTAAATAATCTGGAGTCGCGCCGCCACCCTCATAAATCAACCGAAATAGACTCAATAAACCAACCCAAGCCCCATAGCGATCGTCCATCGTATCGGGATAGCTACTATTGTCCGATCGCAATTGCTCGTACAATCCCGATACCGAATAATACTGCTGATACACCGAATCGTTGGGCATAATGCCCTCATCCTCGGCGTAGAGCATAAACACCAACCGCATCAGCGTGGTAATTAATCCCCCATACAGATGCTGATTCCAATCCTCACCCACATTCCCCAATAGTCGCCCATTCGCCGCCCCATCCGCGATCTGAAAACCGCGCAGTAATTCCCACAGCGCATCCACCACCTGCTCGGCTAACTGCTCCGACACCGCCGACTGATAATCCCGACTACTCGCCAAAATCTGCGGCAGCCGTCGATCGCTCGAACCATTAAACATCCGCTGGGCATTCAACAGCGTATCCAATGCCCCTAAAATTAGCCTTCCAGCCACTTCGCCCATCGCCGCGAGGGGAAATGTCAAATGACCGGAAGATTCTCCCCGTGGGGCATATACGAGGCGCAAAGCTTCACCATTCCACAAGATACCTGTCGGAATTTGACTCGATCGCAATAATCGCTCAAATCGCTCTTGCACTGTCGCATTCCAACTACTATTGGCTGGGCGATCGTCCAACTCCTGCCCATCTGCGACTACTTGCACCAATACAATCCATTCCTGACTGTCAGGATCTTTCACGCCGTAGGTAGGTTGCAATAGTTCGCCATGTTCTGGCAGTGCTAAAGTCATCGAGTCCGGTAGATCGCTCTGTGGCACTAAATCCGCCGCTTCCCAGTCCAAAATCTGCTGAGTAAAAGTGGGAAAATCGAGCGAATCTAGTTCTTGGAGACGGGCTTGAAGTTCGATCGGGCGACTGATATCGACGATCGCCTGAGCGCGAGTCAGAGCTAGGGGTGACACTACCAAACCAACTGGCTGGAGTAATCCCAACCATTCCCGATGCTTTAAAATTTGTGGATCGATGCCCATGTGAATTAAGTAGTAGTAATAAATTTGTTTGAGCGATCGGTATTTATTAGCCCCCTGTCTTGTCTCGCTCAATCTGGAGGTTTCCTCCAGAGCGCGAGCCGCTAAATCCCCCAAGCTTGGGGGACTTCAAGAGATTAGTTCCCCCAGAATTGGGGGCTAGGGGGCGATCTGCCATCCTCTTTGTCCCCCAACCCATCTACCACTAAATACCTCACCCGAACTTGCGATCGCACTCACTGGCAACAAAAATTCCTGAATTATTTCCACTACTTCCATCAAACTCAACTCAGTCGCGATTCTCGTTCCGAGAGGCTTCGCCAACGACTGATGCTTGCGTAAAAAAGCTCTCCAAGCCTGTTGTTTCTGAGCATCAGCCGCAAATAAAGGAGTCAATGCTACTACATCAGCAAGCGTTTGGGGTAATAGCGATTTGCGCCGCTCGAAAGTTGCTGTTAATGCTGCCCCTAATACGGTGCCATCGAAACTAAAATCTGTTGCCAATACCCACAAGTCGTAAAAATCTTTCAACCGCGTATTACTCATCCCTAACATCACCATCGCCTGAAACTTTTCTGCCACTACCGTTTCGCGGGGATAACTCAATACCTGCGGAGCGGGAAAACTCAATAATACGGGAAACTCGATCTCGATCGGACTGGGTGTAACTGCATCCCCAAATCCGACATCCACTTGTACCGGAATTCGCGTCCGCGTTCCTGCCAAATAAGCAACCAGATTAACTCTCACGCCTTCATATTCGCGATCGGCTTTAATCCGCGAACTAAGGACGCTATCCGTCGCAAATTCCAACCCATCTGCTTCAACATCCAGAACACACAATTCTCGAAAAATATCTTCGATTCTCTCCGGCGTGCTATCACCAAAACTCAGAAAATCAGCATCTCGTGTCGATCGATAAGAATGCTCCAGCCAAATATTAAATAACAGTGCCCCTTTCAAGACAAACTGTTGCTGATAGGCTGATTGACTCAGCCGATACAGCAATCGCTCTAAAGCATAAAGTACTAACGTCGTTTGAAAATCATTAGTACCAGTCAAATTCTTCAACCGCTGGCGGACTGAGGCAGCGAGCTGTTCTGATTTCGTCATAGCACTAGCATTTCCAAATAGGGTTGGATGACTTTCTGCACCCGACAGATTTGGGCGTAGTGAGCCAAAAGATTGAGATCTAACTTACGTGCTACCCAGGCTTCTTTGAGAGCTTCTAACGCCACATCTAGACCGATTGTCGATCGATATTTAAAGCAATCGGCGATCGTCTTGGGAATGTTATATACTCGCACCGGAATACCTGCTACCAGATGGGTTTCTATGCCTTCAGCCAGAGATTTACCAGACATATTGATCCGACGTAATGGAATCATTTCATCGGTTGGAGTTCCCCACCGATTATCAAACGCCATCCATACTTGCATGGGATTTTGGGTAGTCAGTTCGTGAAAGCGTAGAGCGGATAAAAGGCAGAGGGTACCGCGTGGAAATCGGGTACAGGCTTCGGCATAAGTTTGGAACTCAGTCAAATCGGCACTAGGTAAACTATATAACCCCCGACTAACCCACACTAATTTCCCAGCATTTACCAAACGGCGAAGTTGCTGAGGATGTATCCCTCGCGCTGTCAGATCGCGATTCTGTAAGATACCGAGTTCTTCCACTAATGTCAAAATAGGATCGGGGAGTGTCATCGCCAAAATCTTGTTATATGTCAATAACTAACAGTATTTTGTCACATTGTTGGGGCGATCTTTCTATTTACTCACAGGCCATAAATACACCAAACCCACAGGCTCAATTCGATCGGCTTTAACGCGATAAATTTCCTCAATCCGTTGCGGCTCAGTGTTAATTTCTAACTCTAGATCGTTGATACGTTTTCTCCAGTGTTTGCGATCGGCTTCTAATTGACGTAGCTCATCAGCGTTAAATAACGAAAGTTGATAACCGTGTTGCTTTTCCTTCGCCAGAATCGATTGCTGCTGCTCGATTAATAACTGCTTCATTTCCGCAGCCTCCCGTACCCCGCGCTCAGTCAACTTCTTCGTCGCTCTTTCTACCAAAGTAGCCGCTCGTTTCTCCAGATTGGGCAACAATTCCAGTACATCTTGAGCCGCAAACGATCGCAATCGCTCTTGAATCCCAATCGATACATCCCGCAACCTCGGATTAGCCAAAGACTGCTCCAATGTAGCCAGTACATTCTCCTTGTCACTTTCGCCTAACGCCTTCAGCTTCCCCTTCCCTCGCAAATCCGGCTCGATCCATTCTGCTGCTATCGCCACAATCTCGTCATGCAGCCGACTAGCTCTCGCACCATACAATGACAGCCGCCCCAGCACAATTACCTTCGGGAGCGGATCGTCAGTCAGACAGACACAGGCGCGAGTCAATTCATTATGCACGAATCCCTGCGCCAGAAAGCGACCGAGTAACCGCTGCACCAATCGATGCTCTAAATGGAGATGCACCACTTCCCCATCCAAAGAACCAGGATCGCGAAAGACTACAGGACGCACAGGGGCTTCATTGCGCCAATCCCACAGCTTTTGCCCTGGCTTCCGCACTGCTCGTAAACTATCTAACGTAGCCGCCCAAGCCGGATCGGTAGTTTGGCTATCCCGCTGGGGAACGATCCATTGCGCTCTGTCTCTATCCTTTAGTGCCGCACTAGCATCCAACGGTATTAAACTCGGTGCGCCCATGATTTCTAATGAGACTGAGAGCGCGTCCCGAAATAGTCGATCGTCCAAACCGAGCCACTCTTGAGAATCCTTGAGCATTCGATCGAGTTGAGCCAGTTCGGTGAGTAGTTTCTGTTGTGGTGGACGGGCGATCTCTAGTTGCTCTTGAATATTAATTCGTCGATTCTCTTGCAGAGAGGCTCCGCCAACGACTAATAACTCATCGGATTTACCCACTAACTTACTATCGATATCTTCAATCTGCGCCGTCAATTGGGCTTCCTGCTGGCTGTAAATCCCCGTATCCAATTTAGGTACTTGCCGCTCTAACACTGGTGACAGACTGCCTAGCTCCCGCTGAATGGTGGCTGTTTTCTTGACCAATACATCGAGTACCCGATCTTCCGCCCGTTGCGTGAGAATAAAGTAGTGACACCGCACCTCAGTTTCCCGTTGAAGCTTGCGATCGATCCGTCCATTCCGCTGCTCCATCCGACTGGGATTCCACGGGATATCAAAGTGAAACAGATCGGCGCAATAGTTCTGAAGATTAATCCCTTCTCTCGCCGCATCAGTAGCAATCAAAATTCGCAACGGATGAGTATGCGGATCGGCATTAAAAGCGATCTTAATCTGTTCGCGATTCTGTTCGCCCATGCCGCCATGAAAGAATCCCAGCCGTTGGGAAGTGTTACCGATCGCTTGTATAAGTTGCCGTTCTAAATAACTTTTGGTGTCCAAATATTCAGTGAAAATCAACAGACGGCGAGCGTTCCAAGCAGCTTGTAGTTGTCCTAAATTTGGGCACATATACTCCTTAATCCAAGCCACCAAATGCTGTACCTTCGCATCCGCCTGATGCCGAGCATTCTGAGCGATATTCCCCATTTCCGCCAATAGTGCCAACTCTTCAGTCCCAATCTCTCGATTAGTCTGTTGGGTGGCTCTAGTCATCTGAGCATCTTCTTCCGCTTGAACTTCAGCTTCGCTTAGTTCGGCTCGATCGTCATCAGAACCGATCGATTGATACAGTAGGGGAAATTCTTGTGTGTCAGATTGACGCTGTTTCTCTGCTTGCCTTTCGATCGACGATCGATGTACTTTCAACGTCCGTGCAAAGGCTTCGATCGATGAAAGCAACCGTTTTTGCAGGGAAGTAATTACCAGCTTGGCGGTATTCTGAGTAGACTTAGGCGCGTCTTTGAGTCGTTGCTCCCGACAGGTGCGATATTGCTGGAGCTTGGGCGAGAACCAATTCTGGAGCATCTACAGGTAAACCCTCGATCGAGATCGGGATAATCTTCCGCTGCGGGAAGTCTCCATCTCCCGTATCTCGCAAATCCTGCTTCAACCGCCTTACCATCACCGTCTCCAATGCTTTTTGATGCTTCTCTGGCTCGAATACCCCACGACAGAACCGTTGCGGATCGAGGATTTCGAGCAGGGCTGTGAAGCTGTTAGAGTGCCCATTATGGAGAAATAACTTGTGTTCAAAACGCGGTGCTAATTCCCGCATAGTTTTGGTAAGTTGAGAATCGATCGCATACCGCGAACCACTCGCTGGTGCAGCGTTATGCGCTTCATCCAAAATCAACATCGAACCAGGCGCAAATTCTTCCAGCCAAATACGCAAAGGTGCCGCAAAAGCTTCATCCCGTATCAAAGCATGAGAGATAATAAACCGATTGTGAGTAGCCCAAGGATTCACCCCATAGCCGCGCTCCCGTCGCTTACTCGCAAAGAACTCGCGATCGATTACCTGAAATAACAGCCCAAATCTGCTCTCCATCTCCTCTTGCCATTGCCGTACCACCGACGGCAGACAAGCAATTACCACCCGCCGAATTTTCTGGCGCATAATCATTTCCCGCAAGATTAGCCCCGCCTCGATCGTTTTCCCCAAACCCACATCATCAGCAATAAACAGCGACACGCGAGGCATTAACAACGCCTTCCGCAATGGTTCCAATTGATACGCCTTAACTTCAATCCCCGCCCGATAAGGAGCCTGAAACAACTTGGGATTGGTAGAGGTAACACAATTCCAGCGCAGCGTATGGAGATAGGCTGAGAAGTAGTGGGGTCGATCGAATCCCCGTTGAGCAACCTGCTCCCAAGTCGAATTTTCTAAAATCGCCGCATCGATCTCCCGTTCCCAAAAGACTTCTAGCACTTGCCCCTGAGCGTCATCATTCAAGCAAGCCAACGACACCAATGTATCCCCTTGAGGATGAATCGGTGGAGTGACTGATTCGACTAAATACTGACGGGCGCGGACGTTAACGATCTGTCCGATTTCGGGGGTAGCAAGCATGAGGGGGGATGGATGCAATGTCCCACAATCTTATCCCAATTAGCTCCAGTAGCTTGTCTGTATCGGTATATAAATGCTAAATCCTTTTGTAAAAATGTTTGTTAAGTAGTCGATCGAAGAAGTGATATTGCTGACAATGGAGAGGCTGTGCCTATGGCAGGCTCCGCCAACGCCAACGGTTGGGTCGATTAATTGTCGGAAAGTCATACAAAATAAATCTTCCTCTAACTATGAGTTAGAGGAAGATTTGTAAACAAACTTCAATTTATTGACTAGTCAATAATAGATCGATAATTTCAACCGCATTATCAACAGGGACAAACACCTTAGTCCGATGTTGAATAATCTCAGTAAAACAGCCCACAGCCTTGAGCCAATCGATATTATCGCTACCATAAACGGCCAACACCTCCAACCGATCGACTCCTTTATAATAATTCCGTTGCAACTCCCACTGACCCACAGATTTCACCTGACGATCCTCCCACACCAACTTGAAAATATCCTCAGCATTGAGTTTAATTAAATCTTTCAAACCAAAGTTACTGAAAACCTTCTCGATTTGATGTGGATCGATCGCTCGACCGAGTAAAATTCGACCATCATTCGTCTGTAGGCGGAAGACTTTAGGATTACTATCGGGTAACTGCTTCCAAACAGGTAATAATAATCCACAAATCAAGTAGATGCGTTCGCGCTCGAATTCAGGAGCCAGATCGATTAATTGCTGCCATTGTTTCCAGTATTGGTTTGTAGGTGTCTCAGGTATCCAAACTTTCTCGAAATCGGGGAGATCGAGTTTATGCCACGATTTGCTAGAAACAGGCTGATAAATTGCCATCACATCCACAGCCGAACCATCGCGTTTGATCCGTTTATCGATTAAACCCCCGATCGCTAAATTACCAGTTTTAGCATGACGATAGAAATTAAACCCTTGAGTATTCGCGATATGCTGGGCACTGTCGATCGAAACTAAGTGTGGTTTGTTAAGCTTATCAATCGAGTAGCAAATAGTCTCAGCACCAGATGAGTGGGTATTGAGAATTTGAGTCTCGATAATTTCAAAACCGCCATCGCCGAACAGATTTTCAACACCGCGCTCGTAACTACCCGCAGCTTTAGCTTGTTCAATCCTGTCTGAAATCCGTTGTTCAAATTCACCAAAGAGGATGTTTTGGGGTTATTTGCATAAACCCTCCAAAAGGGGGATTAGTGAAAAACGGAGTTTGACACAATACCCTTGAAACCCTTACCAGCAAAGAAAAAACAGTCTCAGAAAGTATACTTTCTGAGACACATCCTTATCATGTCTCTTTTTATGTCTCAAAATACCTTTCTCTTAAAGTCTAAAGAATAATGAGATATATGAGTACAACTTGGAGTTTTTCAGTATGGCTCTGGTTGGATATGCACGAGTTAGT
>NZ_JBGSQZ010000279.1:0-3121 GCF_041737865.1 Chamaesiphon sp. | reverse complement strand
ATTGCAACTCCACAGTTAATAGTCACCAATACAGAAGGGGCGAAGAAAGCTGGTGCGCTCTTATCTGCTGGTTGTTTGGCGATCGGACTGCCTGGAATTTGGATGGGTGTGCGATCTAAGCGAGACGGTTTGCCATCGTTACGATATTTGGTACCTCAGCTTGAAGTTTTTTGTCATGCCGATCGTGAATTTGTATTCTGTTTCGATCGGGATGAAAAGCCCAAGACGATCGCGGATGTACGCAAAGCGATCGATGCTACTGGGAAATTACTTCAACGGAAAGGGTGTAAAGTTTCGACAATTACGTGGACGCAACCCTGTAAGGGTGTTGACGACTTAATTGTCCAGATGGGAACCGCATTTTATTTTGAAGTATTCGATCGCCGCTTGAGTTTAGATAGCTGGCGATTAGCAGACATGTTTAGCCTCGGTCATTTCCCACAGCACAAAGTTAACGTTCGGTATTTATCGCCCAACGATCGTCCAGCAGAGTTAGAAGGTAAGATTATTTGCGTACAATCTGCCAAAGGAACGGGTAAAACTCAGTGGATCGGAGATTTATTAGCTCCAGAAATTGCCAAAGGTCGATCGGTACTAATTATTACTCACCGCATTCAACTAGCGCGTGAACTAGCACGACGGATTGGGGTGGCGCACATCAGTGAAGTTAGAAGTGGCGATGGAGCAGTCTTTGGCTATGCCTTGTGTATTGATTCGCTTCACGCAAAATCTCAGGCAAATTTTAATCCTGAAGCTTGGGAACAGTCTATCGTGGTCATTGACGAGTGCGATCAGGTACTTTGGCATTTGCTCGATTCTACAACTTGCCAGAATAATCGAGTTGCAATTCTTCAGAATTTTGAGCGATTAATGCGAACGATCGCTGAAAGTAACGGAACGATTATTCTTTCTGATGCGGATTTGTCGCGAGTGTCGATCGAGTATGTTCAACAATTGACCGATCGGAGAATGGCTTTATGGTTGATGGTTAATAAGTTTTTACCCAGCCAGGGCAAACGACAACTATTTCTATATGATTCGCCAGCAAGTCTAATGGCTAAAGCAATGCTGGCGATCGCTAATGGTGAAAAAGCGATCTTTCATCTTTCGGCACAAAAAGCTAAGAGTAAATGGTCAACTCAGAATGTCGAGTCAATGCTGAAGAAAAGATTTCCCCATTTGCGAATTGTCAGGATCGACGCTGCTACAGTTGCCGACCCCGCACACTCTGCATGTGGTTGTATCGACCAGATTAACGATTTTATTTTGCAGTACGATATAGTGATTTGTTCGCCTACGGTCGAAACTGGTATTAGTATTGATGTCAATCATTTTGATTCTGTGTGGAGTATTGCCAATGGAGTACAGACGGTAGATGCTGTTTGCCAAGCGATCGAGCGAGTAAGGTCGGATGTACCTCGGCATATTACGATCGGCACTGGTGGTATTACTTTTTGCGGCAATGGGTCGGATTCGCTCAAATCTCTAGTTCTATCGCAAAAACAAAATTTTAAAGCTAACTTATCTGCTTTGTCCAAAGTTGACATGCTTGCAGTTAGCGATGGATTTGGGGCCGGACACTTGAATACATGGGGCTGTTTTGCTGCCAGGGTAAACCAGGGCTTTAAAAAATATCGCGCCAATATCCTACACAAACTGATTCAAGATGGCTATGAGTTGTCGATCGCCGAAGTTGATGAAGATTTTAGGCAAGTAGATGAGGATATCGTTGCTGCCAAGGTGGAGAACTATAATTTAGAAATTGAGAGTAAAATTGCTGCGGAGAATCCTAATGATTACGAACTAGAGCTGCTGATTCAAAAAACATCGAAAACTAAAATCGAACGCGACAGGCAAGCTAAGGGCATAATTTGTCGAAAATATTTAACTGAAGATATCGACCGCGATTTAATTATTAAAGACGACGATAGCTGGTATCCTCAAATTCAACTCGCTTATTATTTGTCCGTTGGAGCCAAACACCTTAAGAGACGCGATAAGGGGCGATTAGAGGGGCTGTCGGAAGATGGGAGGATAGCTTTTATCCCTGACGGTAATCGGGCGTGTCTTTCGTCTAAAATTGCGGCTCTCAAGGTGCTGAAGATCGTACAGTTTTTCGGTGAAGACAAGATTTTTACAAATGAGAGCTTAATTGAGTGGCATCGGTATATCCTCCAATTCCGCTTTCAAGTTAAAGATATCTTGGGCGTAACGATTGGTTTAAATTCTACACCGATTAGAGCCGCTCAAGTGCTGTTGGATAAGCTGGGATATCGATTGGACTATCTCGATCGAGCGCGAATTGAAGGAGTGCCTACTCGTCGATATGGAGGAGTTCAACTTAATTGCGATCGGCGAGATGAGGTATTCGATCGATGGTTGGTTCGGGATGAGGCGATTCTGGAAGCCGCAATACGATCCACTACCTCTATAGCAGAGTTAAATGGAGAGAACTATCGCGCAGCAGCTTAGTTGCCTATTCGATCTGTGTACCCTAAAAATAGCCGATTGACTAATTTTGAAGGTGCTAGGAATTATTTTTGTTTTGTTAACAACTGGAATATGGCATTAAGCTAATTAACCTCATGCCATACTTCCTTTAGAGTCAGGCTGCTGATAGAGCTTCAAATCGGTCTGCTTCCCCAACTCGTTGTGGATCTATGATTGAAATAATTACAGCGGGATATTCACCGAGGAAAAGAGGACAGAATCGATCGACAAATTTAAACTTACCTTCTGCACCCACGATCTGAACTTCAAGATAGTTTTCAGATTCTTTGACAATCCAACAATTGATGCGCCGATATCGGTCTGGATGATATAAATATCCTTTCAGACTTTGTTTTTCTGGCGATCCTTTAGCTGGCTGAAAACATTTTATTTCTACTAGTAACTTTAATTCCTGTTGTGGCAAATGAGTATTTTTGGTTGAAGTTATATTTTCAAATATTCGATCCCAAATCGTTCTTTCTAAGTCTAATTTACTAACCTGAGTTCGATGAAGTTTTGTCTCCTCAAACTCAGGCATTTCAACACTTTTAGGCTAACAGCAGAATTTTTTCAATTTTTGGCACATTAAAATCCACCATCAATATCATTAATAGTTGAAAAAACATTGATT
>NZ_JBGSQZ010000027.1:0-20905 GCF_041737865.1 Chamaesiphon sp. | reverse complement strand
TCGCTTGGCATGGTCACGATTTGTTGTCCGCTTTTTGGGCATGGGTCAAACTCGGTTCTAACTCTGTGCTAGTCTGAGTTTGACATCTTTTCTTTCTCCCCTTGACAAACCTCGGTTTTTCTTAACTTGTCACCACTCGGGGGACCCGCCCATCAGCACTTTTCGCTAAACCGGCGGGTTCTCCGAGGAGCGCGAATCGCTGTCAACTGTCAACTGTTTAGAACCAGGTGGTAGACTATCCTAAGCTGAAGGCGATCGCGGTAAAATACATGAAAACGTACTCCCCTCACCCAAAACACTCTCAACCCAGATCCGTCCACCATGTTGCTGGATGATACTTCGACAAATTGCCAACCCCAAGCCCGTCCCTTCACCATTACGGGCATCAGAGCCATCTACTTGCTGAAATCGTTCAAAGATAATACCTAATTTGTCAGCAGGAATACCCCGCCCACAATCGCGGACTTGAAATAACATCTGTCCGGCTTGTTTGATGGCAGTAAACCAGATCGTACTGTCTCGGTACGAGAATTTAATCGCATTGCTGAGTAAATTAGTAAAAGCTTGAATCATCCGATCGGGATCTACCCAGACTTGTCCGCCGCAATTGCTGACACTGAGTCTAATTCCCGCTCCGTCTGCTAATGGTTCGATCGCATCAACGGTTTTTGCCATCAATTCAGACACCTTACATACCGACTTGACCATCTGAACTGTCCCAGATTCGATCCGTTCGATATCTAGAATGTCATTAACCAAGCGCATTAAGCGATCGGTATTATCTACTGCAATGGTTAGCAACCGCTTTTGCTTCTGTGGTTGTTGCTCTAACAAGCCGCTTTCTAATAGCTTGAGCGAACCATAGATTGATGTCAGCGGAGTCCGCAATTCGTGACTGACAACCGAAATAAATTCATCTTTGATCCGCTCCATTTGATGTCGATTGGTGACATCTAATACCAACGAAAAAATTGACTGCACCTGACCGCTAGGATCTAACTGCACTGAGTTGTACCATTCACAATCAACGATCGTCCCATCCTGACAATAGTTACGATTGCTGACAATATTGCTGACTACTGTACCAGACATGAGCTGGTTCATCACCTGGGCAACCCGTTCGGCATCCTCTGACGCCACAAATTGCCATTCTGTGGGATGTTTGCCCACTACTTGCGCGAAAGACCATCCAAAGATCTTTTGGGCCGTAGCCGACCATTTGCTGACCCGCAATGCTCGATCCCATTCGATCGCGGCTAGAGGCGAATTTTCAAAATGGAAGTCTAATTTTTGGAGTGCGCCGCGCAGATCGTTTTCGGCCTGCTGGCGTTCGGTGACATCGCGCAAAATCATCGTGTAGACTCGTTCCTGTCCTAGTTCTAGATAGGAAATTGAGGCTTCCGCCGGAAACTTACTCCGATCTTTTCTAACGCCAACTACCTGATGTGTGGCTCCTTTGGTTTGGAGTGGTTGGCGACTGCCGGATAGTTTTTCCAGACCAGAAGTGCCGACGATATCGGCGAACTCTTGCGGTATGAGGAGATTGACCGATTGACCGATCGCGTCTGTAGCTCGATAGCCAAAAATTTGTTCGGCTCCTTGGTTGAAGAGTGTAATCTGGAGATCGCTATCGATCGCAATAATGGCATCGCTGGCAATTTCCAGAATACTCGCAAATCGCGATCGCGAGATATGTAGGTCGATTTCGGCTTTTTGGCGTTCGATCAATTCGAGTTGGAGTCGATTTTTAGTTTGTTGGAGATCTCGATCGCGTTCGATCGCGTGCTGTTCTAGTTCGATTTTGGCTTGACGGAGAGCGGTGTCTGTGCGTTCGCGTTCGATCGCATAGCGGATCGACCGCAGCAATAAGTTACTATCGACTTGTCCTTTGATCAGATAATCTTGTGCGCCTTGCTGCATGGCGGAGATCGCCAGCGTTTGGTCGTCTACGCCCGTCAGCACGACGATCGGGATGCTGGGATATCGATCGTGTAAATCGAGAAATGAGGCGAGTCCCTGGCTATCTGGGAGCGATAGATCGAGCAGTATAATATCGAAGCCAGAGGGCGGGGCGGGGGGTGAGGAGGCAATGGCGTTGTCAGTACCGATCGATAACTGTTCTACTGCTGCGGCGAGTGTCATGACTGGGGTAATCTGACACCGAGTGGTAGTCACTTCGCGCAGAATTTCTTGCAACAATCGGATATCGCCAGGATTGTCTTCGATGAGTAAAATGTTGAGAACAGTAATCATGCTGCGCTCCGAGCGTTAGGGAATCCCTGGATTATTCTGGTGGTAATTCAACGATTGTGAACCAAAAATCTTCGATCGATTGGATGATATGCACGAATCGATCGAAGTCTACAGGTTTGGTAATGTAGCAATTGGCATGAAGATTATAAGCTTTGATGATATCCTCCTCGGCTTGGGAAGTGGTAAGGACGATCGTTGGAATTCGCTGTAGTCGCTCATCGGCTCTAATTTCAGTTAATACTTCTCGTCCATTCTTACGGGGTAAATTCCAATCTAGTAAAATTAGATCGGGGCGAACAGATTCATGATATTCACCCCGATGGTGGAGAAAATTCATCGCTTCGACTCCATCAGCTACAACACTTAAATTCACTTCGATCCCGCGTTCGCGGAGCGTCCCCCATTGAGAATCGGCTAGGGCAATTCGGGTTAAATTTACATCCCCAGGATTGTCTTCTACGAGTAAAATTTCAATGGTGCGGCTGTTTATGGTCATGTCGAACAGAGATACTACCTTCCGCTGGAATTGTAAAGTAGAATCTCGACCCGTAACACTTTGACTGGATCGGCAAAGACTGCTGCAACGTCGAGTCTGGTTTACTAGGTGAAGATTCTACCCAGATTGTACCACCATGACGTTCGATGATTTTTTTGCAAATCGCCAATCCAATCCCAGTTCCTGGGTAGGTGACGCGGGTATGTAGGCGTTGAAAGATGACAAAGATTCGATCGAGATATTGAGGTTCGATCCCAATGCCATTGTCCGCCACTGTAAAGCACCAACCGGATGGAATCGCGGCGATCTCCTCAGCGATCGGTTCGTTGAGGTTGATGCGTGGTAACAGGTGTGGATTTAGGGGGCGGGCACTAATCTGAATTTTTGGTGGTAGTTCGCGCCGGAATTTAATTGCATTGGCAATCAAATTTTGGAATACCTGAGTCAATTGGGTGGCATCCCCCCAAACTTCGGGGAGAGAGTCATAAGAGATGATGGCTCCACTCTCGCTAATCGCGACGTGGAGGTTGGAAATAGCATCTTGGAGTACTACATCGCATTTGACTAGCTCGAACGGCTGTTTGCGGCTACTGACGCGGGCATAGCTGAGTAGTGCCTGAATCAATGCCTGCATTCTCACTGCTCCGTCTACCGCATACTCGATAAATTCATCGGCGTCGGGATCGAGTTTCCCCTGATAGCGACGCGAGAGGAGTTGGAGGTAGCTGATCACCATTCGCAGCGGTTCTTGGAGATCGTGAGAGGCGATGTGTGCGAACTGCTCTAGCTCGGTATTCGATCGAGCGAGTTCTTGACGTTGAAGTTGTTCTTGGGCTAGCAACTGGGCTTGAGTCAGGGCAATCCCAATTTGAATGACAAGTTGGGAGATGATTTCGACCTCTTTTGGTTGCCATTGTCGCGGTGCTTGACAATGATGAACGATCAGTAGTCCCCACAATTCATCCCGGAGGTGAATGGGGACAATCACACTTGCCTTGACTGCAAATTTTTGGAGGAACTCTACATAACAAGGATTGAAGCTGGCTTTGGTAATATCGGCAACAGTAATAATCCGCCCCTGTGAGTAAGCCTTCCGGTAGGTGCGATCGAAACAAGGATCGACAATATTACTCCCCATTACGGCTGGATAATTTGCGCTGACTCTTTCCTGGACTACAGTACCACTATCTGCATCGACGAAGCGAAAGATCAGGACTCGATCGACTTCTAACAGTTTTTGGACTTCTTCGACAGCGGTGCGCAAAATTTCTTCTAATTGCAGCGATTGGCGGATTTTTTGAGAGATTTCCGTAGATAGTCGTGCCTGTTTTCGGAGCCGCACTCGCTCGCTAATATCAATTAGAGTCACCCGCGCGCCAAGATAGTTTCCACAGGCATCCTTCTTTGCGACTACTGTTGCACTTACAGGTACGATTTGACCATCTTTGCGGATCATTTCAAATTCGATATCACTAATCCAACCGCGTGTTTTGACGATCGCGAGATCGCCATCGAGTTTTTGAATACTTGCGACGGTAAGCAAATCCACAATGTTTTTACAACCGACTATTTCGGCTTCTTGATAACCTAACATTTCTAGCTCAGTCCGGTTAATCCGGGTCACTTTTCCCGTGGTATCGAGTGAATGATAACCACAGGGAGCATTATGATATAGTTCTTCAAATTCAGTGACATAATCGCGTAATGTTGATTCAGCTTGTTGCTTCTTGGTAAAATCCCAACCAACTAATCCATACAGAAATGTCAGTAATAATAAGTCTAATAAACCAGCGATCGCAAATGCAACTTTAGTATCATCTAAACTCTGGCTAGACTGGGACTGTAACCGATCGAGGCGAGTACGTTCCGATCGATCCAGACTAGCGATCGTCTGGCGGATCTGCTCGATCGATTGTTGTCCGCGCTGAGATAGCTCTAGTTGCCGAGCGGGTGCGATTACTTTCGCTTGCCGTCGATCGATCGTATCGATTAAGTCACTCAAATGGCGATCGATCTTAGCCTTGAACGATCGATCTTCTTCAGGTTTAAGGGCTACTAATGAGTTTGATTGATTGCGAATTTGGGTGAGATTGAGTCGATAAGCTGCTAAATATTGGGGATTATTTGTCAATAAATATTCCCGCTGCCCCAGCTCGACATCTTTCAATGTTGATAGCATCTTTACCAAGATATTTAGCACCCGATCGCTATAGACTTTTGCGCGATTATTTTCACTAACTATACTAATGCTTTGATAAGCAAGAACGGCATTAAGTACCAAGACAAATAGAGTAGTGGCAAAGCCGAGCGATACCTTGCCAGAAGTGATGTTTTTCATCAGATAGTCGATTCTGACTAGGAGCAGAAAGTATAGAGCAATCAGGGGGTAGCAACTATTTTACCCCAGCAACATTCATAATCGACATGTGTGTCCACAATGACGATCGATCGTAAGTCTCACTCACCTGAGCTTGACAAGCTGCATAAAAGATGTAATCAGCCAGTACCATATGCTCATCCGTACCTAAGAGCGTATCGATAATCGGGCGGCATTGACTTGGCTGATTGGGAGTAAAGTGTCCGGCTAACAGATAATCAATCGCACGGCGGATCTGCGGATAGTATTTGTAGTAGTTATAGGGATCGTAGCCATATTCCTTGAATAAAGCTATTTCTGGAATTGCTAGTCCAAACCGAAAGCAATTGTGTTCGCCAACTAGTTGTTGCAGCCAATAATTAGTTTTTCCCAGACTGCCGATCGATATTACTCCATTTATAGCACCTCGGAGCGCGCTCAAATCTAGAGTTTCCACCGCAGCAGTAGCGATCTGCTGGGTGAGATCCGCCGCTGCATACATCTGGCTCGTCAAGCCAGCGGTTGCTGGAATGTAGACTACTTGCAATTTTTCGCTGAGATCGGGATCTGCCGCTACAGTTTCGGCGAGAGATTTAATCAATCCGAAAGTCGCGAGATCTGACTCTGCTGCCATCTGCTGTTGGCCTTGGTGGTACTGGAGATAATCGCCCATCGGGAGCGGACAATCTTCAGTTTCCGCCAGATCGATGACGGCTTGGGGTTCTTCTAGCTCACCAAAAATAAAAGTTCGCGGCAAAATCTCGTGTGGATTCTGCTTGATGCGATCGATCGTGTTGATAATATGCAGCAGATTTAACAGTTGGCGTTGATGTCCACCAATCCGCGCCAACTGAAGATCGAATAGAGAGTTTACGTCGATCCGAATCCCCTGAGATTGGTACAAACTATTAGCTAAGACTTGCTTGTTTGCCTGTTTGACAGCCCGCCACCGTAATTGAAACAGGGGATTGTCCGCCAGCGGGGCTAGCTGTTGGAGGTCTTCTGAGTGGGCGATCCAGCGATCTCCAATCGTCTCTGTCACCAAATTTGCCAAGCGCGGATTTCCCGACAAGAGCCATTGGCACGGGTTGACATCTGGAGCGATGCGAGTTGAGGATTGATGGACGCAGCGGCTAGGTGGGGAGATCTCGACTAGTTCGGGATCGCGCATCCATCGTTCGCGATTTCTGGCGATCGTGCGCGGCACAGATCGATCGTATATTGGGCTAGCAGTAATACGATTACGACTTGATGGCTGCAATTTGGGCAGCAGATCTGCTGAAGCTATTTGTGTATTGCTCAAAAATGAACCGCCAATCCCTACCCGAACATTCATATTTTCAATCATGATTCAGATTCCTCAGTAGTGTCGCGATCTCAAGATGCCATTTATCCTCTATCTCAGAGAATTTTGCTGAAGATGTGTCAGTTCAAACTTAGTTGATATTCTAGCTAGCAAATTTGAGGATTTTGTGAGGATTGCTCCAAAACCTGAAAATAATCGATGTTTTTGCTCCCTTCTCAGGAACAAATTAGATCGCGTGGTGTCAGTCGCAAATTCCAAAATCCAAAATGGTATAATTTGGCGATCGCGATATCGCGATCCTAAATGAAAAGCTAGGTTGATGTAGGGTGTGTTAGGCACCAGCCGTAACGCACCAATCTTTAATACTGGTAGCAATTTAGAAACAATAAAAAAGCATAGACCATCATTTGGTCTATGCTTTGAGAATTAATTAATCTCGATTGAAATCAAAATTAGGTACCTGAAGTCCAAGAGTTGGCATAGTCGATTTGATCGGCAGTCAGACTATCGATTTGGATGCCCATCGCTTCGAGTTTCATCCGCGCGATTTCTTTATCGACAGCGACAGGAATAGAATGGATTCCGGCGGCGAGTTTACCTTTGTTTTTGACGAGGAATTCGCAAGCCATCGCTTGGTTGGCGAAGCTCATGTCCATAACTGCACTAGGATGACCTTCTGCTGCTGCGAGGTTGACTAGACGACCTTCACCGATGACGATGATGGATTTACCATTGTTGAGTTTGTACTCTTCGGTAAAGTTACGGACGGTGTTGACACCAGATGATTTACTAGACAGAGCTTTGAGATCGATTTCGATGTCAAAGTGACCGGAGTTACAAACGATCGCGCCATCTTTCATCACGTCGAAGTGTTCGCTGCGGATGATGTGCTTGTTACCAGTAACGGTGATAAAGATATCCCCGACAACCGATGCTTTTGCCATTGTCATCACGCTAAAACCGTCCATAACGGCTTCAATTGCCTTGGTGGGGTCGATTTCAGTCACGATGACGTTTGCACCCATCCCACGGGCGCGCATGGCAGTACCTTTACCACACCAGCCATAACCAGCGACGACGATGGTTTTGCCAGCGAGGAGAATATTGGTAGCGCGAAGGATACCATCTAGGGTAGATTGGCCAGTACCGTAACGGTTGTCAAAGAAGTGCTTGGTGTCTGCATCGTTGACGTTGACTGCTGGGAAGGTGAGGACGCCAGCTTTGAACATTGCTTCGAGGCGAACGATACCTGTAGTGGTTTCTTCGGTGGTACCGATGAGTTCGCTCAGTTGAGATTGGCGTTCTTGAACCATAGTGGCAACTACATCACAACCATCATCGACGATGATATTTGGGCGGTGATCTAGTGCGGTTTGAACGTGGCGTTTGTAGGTAGCTTCATCTTCACCACGGAAGGCGAAAACGGGGATGCCATAATCAACAACTAGACTAGCGGCAACATCATCCTGGGTGGAGAGGGGGTTACTGGCAATCAAGATGGCATCAGCACCAGCGGCTTTGATGGCGATCGCGAGGTGAGCGGTTTCTGTAGTAATGTGGCAACAAGCGACGATGCGAATCCCAGCCAAAGGCTTTTCTGCTGCAAATCGATCGCGGATCTGACGCAGCACGGGCATTTCTCGTCCCGCCCACTCAATTCGTTGCTTACCCAGCGGCGCGAGGGATAAATCCTTGACTTCGTGTTTCAGTGCAGTTGCTATCATAGATGCAGTTTCTAAATATATTTAAACTTCGATCTTTCCTAAGGTTACAGGAAATTATCAGATTTATCACTCCGAGTAATCAACTAGATCTAAATAAGCCTCGGTAATTGTCCCTAAGTATTTATTCTGAGTCACAACTTAGATTTACAGTATAGCAAACCCAATCGATCGATAAGATCCTACCAGAACCCATCCCTAGCAATATATTCGCTGCACCGACTATTTTCATGGGGTAACAGAAATACTTACATCTTGCACCAGCGACGCGCCATACGTAGGGTTTCCCGAGGGTTTAGCGCGTCAAGACAGTCTAAATCCACTAGTGCTTAGTATAGATCCAGGGTACCCACAAGCGGCGTTTTTATTCGGGGGTTCCCCCCGAATAAAAAAACGACAAGACAGGGGCACCCCTACACAATTAACCTGTAGGGGTGCCCCTGGGTACCCTGAGATCTGCGCTTTTGCTAGTCCTGATGTATTGGTGCAAGATGTGACCATGCCAACGATTTCAATCGCTCAGAATGTTAGTGGCAACTTAGGTTATCTCTGCATTCCCGATTCCTACTGCTGCCGATATCGATGATAATCCTCGTGCTTCTAATTTAGCTAACAATCCAGTCAAAATCCGATCGACCATCCACGGGCCATTATAAGTCCAACCTGTATAGACCTGAATCAAACTCGCGCCCGCCGTGATTTTTTCCCAAGCATCATCAGCGGTAAAAATCCCACCCACGCCAATAATCGGCAAACTACCACCAGTCTGCTGATGAATAAACCGGATCACTGCTGTAGACTTTTGGCGAACTGGTGCGCCACTAATTCCACCTGCTTCATCGGCAACTTGTTTACCTGTTGTGGCAATTGTTTTAGTAATTAATTGCGATCGATCGATCGTTGTATTTGTCGCGATGATTCCAGCTAATTGATACTGTTGGGATAAATCTACTACCGCTGCGATATCTTCCCAGGCTAAATCGGGAGCAATTTTGACTAAAATCGGTTTGCGACCTTGATTTTCTTGTTGTAATGTATCGAAAATAATCCGCAAAGGTTCGATCGCTTGGAGATCCCGTAAGTTAGGCGTATTCGGCGAACTAACATTGATAACAAAATAGTCACCCAAATCTTTTAACCGTTGGAAGCTACCTAAATAATCTGTAGCTGCATCTGCTAAGGAGGTAATTTTGGACTTACCTAAATTAATCCCAATCGGAATCGTAAAATCACTTTGTTGACGTTGTTCCAGTGCCTGCATCATCGCTGCACTTCCCAAATTATTGAACCCCATCCGATTTAATGCCGCTCGATCTTGGGGGAGCCGAAATAGTCGCGGCTGTGGATTTCCAGGTTGAGGATGGTAAGTAACCGTGCCCAATTCCGCAAACCCAAATCCTAAATATTGCCACATCCCTGCGGCGATTCCGTCCTTGTCAAAACCAGCAGCCAAACCAACTGGATTGGCAAAATCCAGTCCGAACAAAGACTGTTCTAGTTGCCGATCTGCCCGACAAAAATACTGCTGAAAGCTCGCTTTAGCAAGTTTGGTTAGCAAAGAAGTAGGAGTAGAATCGATCGCGTGTAATAGGGCTAACGACTGCTTGTGGACTGCTTCTGGATCGGCTTTGAGCGCGGAAAATAATAACGGGCGAACTGCGAGTTGATAAATATCCAAAGTTGGTGGATGGCTGGCACTGAGCGTAGCCTAAGTGTGGATGGTGGATGTAACAGCAGCGAACTGTAGTGCAACTAAATCGATCGGCGATCTGAAGTACGGAAACTATATAATCAATTAGCAGTCTAAGCTCTTAATCAGGATCTAAACCGCTAACTCTAACTACAGTAACTAATCTTTGAGGAGTAATCAATCCCTATGATCCCACCGATCGCTACACCCCCTATCTCCCTACATAGCTCAGTACCGTCACCATCTGCTACTAGTGCGCCCCGAAACTTGGGCACGTTCTCTACAGTTGCCCTTTCAGATTGGAAAGATCGATCGCCATTGACTAGCCCCGATCTTCACGCTGCGCTTACACCGAAGCTCATCGCCCAATCCGAACTCCCTGGCGGCTCTACTCCCGTCACACCCCCACCAGCACCGAGTATCAGAGATACAGGTGATGGTTATCCGACTCGCATCCCCCGCAACTATTTTGGGCCAGCAGTCGGTTTTGGCAATAGTGGCAATGGGTTCGGGATTATCAGCAGATTTGCGATCGGTCCCAATTACTCGATTCGGCCATCGGCAGTCTTCGGCGGGAATGGAACTGTTTTACGGGTTCCAGTCACCTATGACTTTGCGCTGGGTGACAAAGAACCATTCGAGCGCAATCCCCTGATAACTTTTCACGCTGGTGGGGGTGTTCAGTATACTTCTGGGACTAATGGCTCCAACTCCTCTAATTTCGGAATACTAGGTACGGTCGGTATCGATGTCAACCTCTTTGAGGGTGTATCCCTGCTCGGTAGTTTTAATACTGATTTTGCCTCCAATAATGGTACTAATGTCGGTCTGGGATTTGAATTCTAATTAATACTCATCACCATCCGGCACAAATTAGCGAGAATTAGTCGATCGATCGAGTCATTGCTCTAGCTAAAATAGCGATCGCACTCGATCGATCCAACACTCCATAAGTTACGAGCGCGATCGCACTACACCTTGGCAGATCGCCTCTGTCGAGCAGTAAGTAGCCTAAATTGTTTGACTCGATCGTCCATTCACATTTAGCAAAGAGTGAGGCAATCGATCGAGCAAAAAGCAATGACGGCAGAATGACTATCGATGTCATTCCGTCGTCATTTTGTTAACTTAGGTTTACCCCAAGCTTTGATAATTCGCTTAGGAGCGAGTGTTTCGTTTAAAGCTGGCGGACGGATTTGAACCCCCGACCGGCTGATTACAAATCAGCTGCTCTACCAACTGAGCTACGCCAGCGCATTTTTTAATATTAACATATCTAATCATCTCTGTCTAGCGAAAAATTGGTAAATTTTAGGTGGGTGGCTTGGGGTTGGTTTGAGTCCAGCGAGATTTCTCTCGCGCAAACCACTGCTGACGTTTTCTGTTGGCGGCTAGTTGCTGTAAGTGCTGGAGATATTGCAGCTTTTTTGTCAACTGCTGGACATCGATCGATTGTTTGCCATATCGCCAAGCCGTATATTGTTGAGAAATTTCCCATACAGCTTTGGCAATCTGGGGATGTTCGGTACCGATCGTACTGCGTGCATACTCTAGCTGTGTTTGGGCTGGGTGTCTAGATTTACCCTGTTTACCCAAACTTAATAGCATCGATCGATAGATCCGTTCGATCGGTGGTAGCTGTGCTAGTTGCTGCTGTTGTTGGCGGGGGTAACGCAAATACCAGGCGATCGCACCACCAATACAGATTGCTAGGACGATCGTTCGGAGCGTCACTGGATCGGGTTTCCATTGTGGCGATCGAGATGGCTGTTCGTTGTGTGGATCGGGCGGTTGCTGTGAGCTGGAAGCCGAGTCGTCTGGGTTGTTTGTCGGAGGAGATGGATCTGTGGGAGTGGCTGCGGACGATCTGTTCGGATCTTCTGGTGTAGGTGTTGTGCTAGTGAGCTGCTGTAACTGCTGCTGGAGCCGATTTCGTTGGCGATCGTCCAAGTTGAATAAAGGTCGATCTGGGGTAGAGTCTAGACTGAGCCAACCCCAGTTGGGGAAATAGACCTCAGTTTGGCTCTGAGCGTTGGTATTTGGGCGCGGATACAAGTTTGTCTGAGGATCGATTCGGGCTAGCTTGTCGTCCGTTTTGAGCCGAGCTGGGATGCCGATCGATCTCAGCAGGGATGTATAAACTATGGGGAGATCTTGTTTATCGCCCACCAGTTTACAGGTTGAGGGTGCAGCGGCACATTTGGCTGTGAGTTGCTGGATGAATTTGGCATCGATTGGGGGTAGATTGGCAACTGATGCTGGTGCTTGATGGTGTTGTTTGAGATAATCGGCTAGATATGCAGCTCGATCGAAATCTGACTCTAGCGGTTGAGGAGAGATGGCTAAAATCTTCTGTGTAGATTGTTGAAGTTGAGTGGCAAGTTCGGGCGGAAGTTGTAGATTGTCTTGCTTGACGGTGTCGGGATAATTATTATTGCTAGGTTGCGATAGTAACTTGGTAGCTATTTCGCGAATATTTGCAGGTGTATTCGCTGGTTGTGGTGATGAGGTTGTCTGAGGAGTAATTTTCGGCAGGTTGGCTTTTTGGGCGAGGGTTGGCAATCGCTCCCAGCCAGTCGGTGGAAATGAGGGATCTCGAAAGTGGAAACTGGGTAAGAATATTGATAGCATTAACCCGATGCCGATCGAGATTGCGGCTAGTTGACTCAGGTATCGCCAAGGTAGATGTTGGTAAGGTAATTGTGTGGGCGTAGTAGGCACGATCCCAACTGGCGGGAGTGCTAATCTCGATCGATAGTCGAGCATCAGAGTAGGAATGGCTGCCGTCACATACCCACACAATAAAATTAGCAAGCTCAGATCTTGACTCAAACTAGCCGCCACAGCCATCAATACTCCACTTATAACTAAGCAATAACCCAGCAGGCGACGACTGTAGAGATGAAAGCTCAAACCCATCTGAAGGGCTACCAATAGCACGCCGAGAACTAATCTTAACTTCGTAGACATTTGGACTGATGGGGCGACACTTTCAGTCGCTATCTGCATCTGTGCGACTAGTATGGGGACTAGACAACCCAAGACGATCGCTAGACTCCCGACAGATACCAGGATATTGAGCCAATGTCTGGCATGGTGACGGCGGTACCAACTCCAAATATTACCCAGTAGTGCAAACGGAATTCCCACCCAACTATAGTGCGTGCCCGCAGCCAGATCCACACTGATGACAGCGAGTGCGAACATCCCCAAGATGAGGCTACGAAATAGAAGTGACTCTTCAGTTTTTGATGGGGGAATAGTAAAATTTGGTAATACTTCGGTTGGCTCTACTACTGGCGAGGGTTCGACAGTTGCTGCGAAATCTAAGTTGACTTGAGGCAATCGTGCCCATTCTGGTGCGGCATCGACTGGTGTGACAACTGGCTCGACGGGCATCGATGCCCGTGGATAACCAACCGAGTACGCTTCGCGGGGGAATGAGGGAGCTACGTCATAAAGCCCCCGAATCGCCGCAAACAGCCAACAAAATATCGCCGTCAAGAACATGAAAATAATAATTAGACCGATCGACATCTGAGCAATACCAAAGCTAACTGCTAACCGCAAGTCAAGTCAGCTCACTTAATATGCCCAAATTTGGCAATCAAGATCGATAGATCCCCGACTTCTTCAAGAAGTCGGGGATCTGGCGGCGATTTAGATTCCGGCAAACCATTCATATCCCAAATCTTCCCAATAGCCGCGTTTTGGCAATAATCGATCGGTAACAACTAATTCTGTTACCCATTTACTTTGTTTATAACCTAATTTAATCGGTGCTGCCAATCGTAAGGGGGCACCATTTTCTTTAGGTAAATCTTTGCCATTCATTTGATAGGCTAGCAAGGTTTGGGGATGAACTACCGAGGCCAAATCCCAACTTTCATAGTAACCATCAGCCGATTTAAAATATACATACTTAGCATCAGCTTGTGGTTGTGCTAGCGTCAATAAATCTCGCACTCTCACCCCACCCCACTGGACGATCGCTGCCCAGCCTTCAACACATACTTGACGAATTACCATCGATGTGAAGGGCAGTTTTTGAATATCTACCAACTTGAGACTGAGCGGATTGGCGACGGTTCCAGAGATATTTAGGGTGAAATTTGCTAGATCGATCGCTGGTGTCCCGCGAAAACTATTGACAATTAATTTATCGGGTTCGATCGCTGTTATTGGAAATTCTGGTGTCGGTTTTGACGAGAGTATTAAGGCTTCAAATGCCTCATTAACAGGCATCGAAATTCGGCCGATCGGATCGTACAGTAGTGTCCCCGCAACATTTACTATCAATCCCGCGCCAGCGCATTGCAATAGTTGACGGCGGGAAATACGATTAGATTCAATCATCGGCTTTAGGTTTTAGGTGTTAGGTTTTAGAAGCTAATACATTAGGTGTAGGGTGGGTGCTACCCACGGATGATTTCAAATATATTACTCAAGTTATTACACATAACCTCAGCGGTTTCAACCGCTGCTAATGTTGCAAAGTCCGCCTACACGGACTTTGCAACATTAGCAGCGATTTTAATCGTAGGCACCCGCCCAAGCATTGGAGAAAATCGAATTTTTCTAACTAATTTTTCGAGCAGTTACTGCATAAAAAGGATCGCCACCACCAGCACCCATCCACCGGAGTAGTTCTGGAACTTGACTGACTTGAACGATCGCTTCAGGGGTACTAAATCCCGCCACAGATTTAAAATAACCCTTGACTAATTCCACGCGATCTGTTTCGCTGCCATCTCGCCAAGCTGCGATCGCTTTATTATAAAACATCCGATTGGAAAAGCTAAAGATGGCGATCCCATTGGGTTTGAGAATTCGATAAACCTCTGCAAAAATTGCTTCTGGATATTGGAGATATTGGACTGAAACAGTATTTAAAACTGCATCAAAGCTTTCATCTTCTAATGGTAGTTTCAGCTCTTGATTGAGATTTTGGACAAAGTAACCATCAAATCGTGGATTCTTGGCTAGTTCTTGTTGATTTAAGCCATGTCCCTGAATGTATTTAAATTTCATCTCATCGGGTAGATGAGATACCCAACTACTCATCATGTCAAAAATTCGAGTGTCAGGTAAAAGCCGTTCGCGATATAGAGTAGTTAATCGATCGATAAATCCTGGATCTACATGGGTTACAAATCGAGGTACATCATAAAAATCTCGATCGTTACTAACATCTAATTTTTGACGCTGGGTTGAGTTTAGAAGCATGTGAGGTTTTAGATTTTAAGTTAGAATTTAATCCCAATTTGACCGTTGACTCCTCGGACAGAATGATATCCCAGCCCAAAAAAGGTATTGCCAGGTGGGGTAAAGTGAACGCCACCAGAATAGGCTACACCCTTGTCACCATAGATACCCAATCCAGCATAGGGAGACACAAAGGGAAGGCTAAAGAATTTGAGGACATCGACTCCAGTCGATCCTCCAGAACCAGTCCCAATTTCGGCACCAAAATCAAAAATTTTTACGCCTACACCATAAGTCAAAGTACTGTCTTTGCTACCCACTGTTACCCACGGTTCGGGAATTAGTTGGGCGGATGCGGGGGCTAGTTGGATTGATTCGGTGGCTATTAGCATCGCGAATATCGCACCATAGATCGATTTAAATTGCATGAGTAATTCTCCTTTGGTTCTAGCAAGTATAGAAGTTTAAAGAGCCAAACAATCCAAATCAGTTGATGCTGTTTGGTCGATATTCAACGGTGACGATAGGATGCTGGAATTGTTTCAGTTAGAGGATTAACTAAAAATTCGGTGGCATATTTAGGCTACTACTTTACCATAGCAAATTAATCCCGATCGGGTCAGCACATCGCTAGGATAATTGTTTGAAACTGGGAATTGCCATGACGATCGCGCTGATTGCGCTAATTGCTATTGGTGGGATGAGTTTACTGCTCGTGCTGACAACTGTACCGTGGATATTTGCGATCTTTGGTGAAGGCTGGTTGGATGTTGCGCCAGCTTCGAGCAATCCGATTCGATCGACACTCTCGATCGTTATTTTATAGCCCTTGGCGATCGGTTAGTTTGGTGACGTTACCCCCCATCAACGCTTGAGTGTATGATGGGGGCTGCAAGATTTTCACGCTTCAATGGCTGGGTATCCCCGAATCCTCCACTTGGAGACGATCGAGAATTAATTTCGCGGGTACGTCCGGTATGATTAATCTGTAGGGTGATGCCATGATTAGTATCGCTGCAAAATGCGCTCCAAAGTCAATTACACTCTTGCCTAAAGCTACATTTTGGGCATATAAACAAGCGCAAGTTCCCGAACAACAGGTAGGCATCGAGTCGGGATTGAACGCTACTCAAGCAGAAGCATTTAAACAACTGCGAGATCTACATGCCCATCAATTACAGTACTTATCATTCGATCGAGTCGTACCAGGATCGGTTGCTGCATTAGAGCAGATTCAAGCGGCTGGGATCGAACTATTGGTAATGACATTGCGACGCACCTGCGAACTAGATCCAGCATTCAAACAATACGATCTCGCCCGATTTTTTCCACCTATTCATCGTTATTGTCTGCCAGATGACTATCGAAAACACGGTGATATCGCTGCGAAAACTCAACTGATGGCTCAAGCTTTAACGCAATTGCAGCCAGAGCCAAATACCTGGATGATTGGTGATACCGAAGCTGATATTATCGCTGCCCAAACTTATAGCATTAGAGTGGTTGGCGTATTGTCTGGAATTCGCGATCGCGATCGTTTGGAGCGATATCAACCTGACAAAATTGTTGATAATTTAGCTGATGCGGTATCATTTATTTTTAAACAATCTACTTCTGATAGCTAATTTATTCTTAGAATTGAGTTATTATTTTTGGTACGCTCGCGCTTGAGCGATGGCGACACATCGACTGCGTTGCGGGTGAACCGCCACGCTGGGAGGTTTCCTCCAAGTTGTGTTCGTCAAGACAACACACCCTATAATTTTCGTCGCTGCAAGGTTGTGTTCTTTACGTCGGGAAAAGGTGCACACATGACGCAAATCACCGCAAAAGTTGGATTAAAGCTGCGACGACAAATATTTCAGCGATCGGCGATCGCCTCCGGCACGCTACGCGAACGAGAAATTGGAACTTTAGCTCGATCGATAGAGGTAGAAAGCATAGGCAATAGTGATAATTGAGTAACCTGCCATTTATCTAGTTGGATCTGTTATAGAATTTGGACTGGTTTTTAAATGAAATTGATGCAAGATTGTGGGCAAAAAATTCAAGCTTATTGGAACAAAATGTCAATCGCCCAACGGGGGGCGATCGCCATCTGTATTCCCTTAGCTTGTTTGGTGTGTTCTGTGGTGGCTCATACCATTTTTGCTCGACGCATCATCGACGCACAGCAGCATGTCGTTCGGACTCACGAAGTCATCGCCAAATGTCAGAGTGTATCGATCGGGCTGTTAGATGCGGAAACTGGAGTGCGTGACTATTACATTGTCAGACAAAAAGTGTTGCTCGAACCCTACAAGTTAGCCGTTAATACTCTAGAACCCGCGCTAATTCGCTTGGAACAGCTCGTCCGAGATAAACCAACTCAGGCATTGCAGGCACGGAGGCTGGCGAGTATCGCTCACAATCGGATGAATACACTCCAACAAAGTATCCAACGGATCGAAGCAACAGCATTCGGTAGTCTTGACGTAAAGACTGCTCGATTAATTGCGGGTAAGCAAGAAATAAACCGCTTTCGGGATGAAATGGATCGATTTGAAGCACCAGAACGTCGTCTGCTCGGACTTCGCACTCGATCGCTGCAAAAGGAGCAGCAAATCGGTAGTAATGGGATGTGGGTGGGGTTGGAGATCGGCATCATCGGAACGATCGTTGCTGCACGAATTCTCAAACAATTATCAACAGAATTAAGCGATCGACAACTCCGCCTGGATGAGAGCCAAAATCTGATTCAAGCGATCGTTGGCAATGTCGTCGATGGTGTTGCAGTCATCGATCCTCAGGGCAACATTAAAACCTTCAATCATGCTGCGGTCGAGATGTTTGGTTATACTCTCGATGAGGTAGTTGGCTGTAATTGGAAAAAACTATCGATCCCAGAAGTAGATGTGACTCAAAAGTTGCAACTTAACCCCACAGATCCACTCCAAACAGCAATTCCTGATGGCAAGATCTGGCTGGCGATGGGAAAACGTAAAAATGGTGAATGGTTCCCGATTGAATTTTCGATCGATCGGATTGGCTCGGATGAAGATTCGCTCACAATGACAATCGGCGAACGAATTGTCATCATTCGTGATATTACCACTCGCCAACAAGCAGCAGCAAAACTCTATGCCAAGACCACTGAACTGGTAGATCTCAACGATGCTCTCAACTTTACCAATCAATCGTTGCAGGCAACCAACTCCGAACTAGATCGGTTTGCCTATATCACTTCTCACGACCTCAAAGCACCACTGCGAGCGATCGCTAGCTTGTCAGAATGGATCGAAGAAGACCTCGGTGCAAATATTTCGGGAGAAACCCGATCGCAGATGCAGCTACTTCGCCGTCGCGTCCACCGGATGCAGGCACTACTCAACAGCTTGCTCGAATACTCGCGCTCTGGACGCACCCAAACCCCCAGTAGCAGTGTTGATGTCAATTGCTTAGTTGTAGGCATCATCAAGACACTTGCACCTCCAGCTACGTTTACGATCGAGATCGCGCCCCTACCGACCTTCGAGACTCGCAAGCAGCAACTAACACAGGTATTTTCACACCTGATTGACAATGCCATCCGACACCACCCCACCAAAATGGGGATTGTAGAGATATCCGCGATCGATCTAGGCGATCGTTATGAATTTACAGTTGCCGACAATGGCGATGGGATCGAACCTCAATACCAACACAAAATTTATACTATTTTTCAAACCCTCAAACCGCGAGATCTGCATGAAAATATTGGAGCCGGACTCGCGATCGTCAAAAAAGTTATCCTGGCTGAAGGCGGCACAATTCAGTTAGAGTCAGCGGCTGGCGGGGGTGCTGTCTTCAAATTCACCTGGCCCAAACAGCCCATTAATATTCAAAAATACCCCCGTTAGCAACGACTATGAATAAAGCAAACATTAATTTTCGCATTCTTTCCCCCTTTGGGGCTGAAGCCGATCCGATCGGCATCACCGATCTGCAAGAGCCAGATATCGATGCCGTCAAAGACACCCTCGCCAACAACGGATTTATCGTCTTCCGCAAACAGTCCCTCAGCGATGCGGACTTCGTTGTCTTTCTCAATCGGTTGGGGCAAGTGACTTTTACCGCAGGTGAGACACCTGTTTTACATCAACCCGATCTAAATATCGTCACCAATGTCGGACGAGTTAGCCCGCCCAGGAGCGTCTTCCATACCGATACCAGCTATATCTCTCAGCCCCCCGCATTCACCGCATTGCGGGCGGTAACTGTGCCTGTATCTGGGGGTGCCACCTTATTTTCAGATCAATATCGTGCATATGAAACATTACCCAGCTCAGTCAAAGAGCAGTTCGCCGAGGCTAAAGTACTGCATGTAGTATCCGGTCTAAAATTAGGTGCAGATCTACAAACACAAAGCTGGCATCCGTTATTCCAGCGGCATCCGATTTCAGGTCGTCTAGCACTATTTTTATCCACACCAGAAAGATGTCAAGCAATCTCAGGCATAGCACCCCAAACAGCTCATCGCATCATTAGGCTGCTATACAAACATTCAATTCGTCACTACAGAGTTTACCGTCATCAGTGGCAACCAGAAGACACGATCGTCTGGGACAACCGTTGCACCATGCACCGTGCCGATCATTCACAAGTTGTCGGCGATCGCGTACTACATCGCGGTCTGGTGCTAGCCTAGATTTTTAGATGCGACTAGGATCGATCGGATTGAGCTTCAACACTACTTGAAAAGCGAGCGACTAAAGCAATATCAGCCAGATAAAATTGTTAATAATTTAGTTGACACTATGGAGTTTATATTAGAAAAGTACCCTGAAGAAAAGTAATTATTTTAAAATTTGCCGATCTTAATGAAAGTAGAAATTAATGGTAAAATAATTAATGCTGAGTGTGATTTCCACCAACAGATTGCCGATTTGTTAGAATTTGGGCAATATTATGGACATAATCTGAATGCTCTTTGGGATCGATTAACTGTAGATGTAAAACGTCCAGTGACTGTAGTTTGGCGCGATTCAGACATATCTCGCGATCGATTGGGGCAAGAAACTTTTAATCTAATTATCAATCTTTTAATTGAAGTGCAAAATAACGATCTCAAGGCTGGCTACAGCGAACGATTTGAATTTGAGCTTCATTAGTATTTAAAAAGCGACTGCGATTATCTAGTTGGGATATCCTTGTAAAGAAAGTGACAAAAGAACTATCACAACGTATTTAATAGAATGGTCGATCGAGGTAGATTTCCAGAAAAATTAGATAAATTATTGAATATAAATTCAATCGATTGTACAGAGATTGCGATCGAAACAAAGTATTATTGATTCGGCATTTAAAGTGTCCTCCACATGCTTGCAAACCGCTGTATATTGCTCGTGGGCACTGCCCACTCTACTGGCTCGACACGACTAAATATGTGGGTAAAGCGATCGTTCAAAATATTACTAATTGTATTTTTCAGAGTTCTGAATGCCCACAGTTTTAGTCGTGTCGTCCCACTACATTTCTGAAGATGACTCCTCATTTTTTGTCTCACTATTCAGAATCAACCAGATTTTCTGTAGGACTGATTCAGAAGCCTGTGGCCATTAGTGACAAGTTAAGAAAAGCAGAGCTTTGTCAAGAGGGTGAACAAAAGATGTCAAACTGTTTCTAGTCAACAGTTTGAGGTAATAGATGTCTGATGACCAGCCGCCGTAGAAGTAACCGTGACCACGCCAAAAAACAACATCAACCAGGGGTAGCAGATGAAGTCATCGAGACTCAATTAGAGGCTTTACTGACACCAGCACTCTTTAAGCAAAGTCTTTACTACCGCCAATTAGGACTGAGAAATCGGCTCTTGAACCTGCCCCTGATGATGGCGGCAGTACTAACGCTACGATGGCGG
>NZ_JBGSQZ010000257.1:0-6742 GCF_041737865.1 Chamaesiphon sp. | reverse complement strand
AATCTATCCGCAAACCATTCAAGAAATTGATTATTGACCCCTTCCCCGACCGAGTGAATAGGGAAGGGTCATTCTTTTTTGAGCCATCCTCTCAACCCTGCTTGACAACTGCACTCGCACCTTAACTTGTCACCAATCGGGTCCCCCGCCCAGTGTTCTTGGGCTTTGCCCTGCTTGGGTATGGGTCACGGATATTGCCGTGGGCGGCAATAACGGGGAACCCATCCGACCCATACGGTGGTACAGGCAAGTGAAGCACCTTTTCAAGGCAGCGGCGTTTTTGTTCGGGGGTTCCCCGTCTTGTCGTTTTTTTATGCGGGGGTTCCCCCCGCATAAAACGCCGCCGAATAAAAAAGCGACGCATCGACAAGGAAGGTGTCCGGGGGAAGCTTCCCCCGGCACACTTCCGCCTGGAGGTTTCCTCTCTTGGCACACACAAACGGGAGGGAACCTCCCGTTCGATGCGCCGCTCCAGTTTGTGTGCGTCAAGACAACGACAAGACAGCGAATCAAGAGAGCAAGGTTTTTCGGTAGGGATTTAAACCCGTGCTCTTTATTAACGTCAGTTCGGGTTAAGGAAAGTCTATTTGCTTCGTTCCAGCACCGCCCTGAACTATACAGCACCTTCCATTAATATAGAGTACAGTAATGTAAGATAAATAAATCATTATTGTGAAACTATATGTTGTACTTCATATTAATGGAAAGTGCTGTAACACTATAAAGTAGGGTAGAATGTCAATTGAAAACAACACACCGTGCTGAAAGTCTACTTTCTGCACTCCCCAAAAGTCTATAAAAAAGGAGCATTATTGAGGCGATAGATCGACTTTGTGATACAGAGTGACTTAGTGGTTTATTAGCCAAAGTTACATTTTTGGCGCGTTGGGCTATTTTAGCCGTATTGTAGTGGAGATCTATCAAATTAAGTTTAATGGAATATTTTACTAACTTATTCGGATCTGACTTATTTATCCCACACGGACATTGTTACCTCTGGAAAACCGAGTTAGTGGGATTACATCTAATATCGGATCTGACGATCGCGATTGCCTATTTTTCGATTCCACTGACCTTATTTCATTTCGTTGAAAAACGGGAAGATCTACCGTTTAATTGGATTTTTAACTTATTTGGGGCATTCATTATCCTGTGCGGAACTACTCACCTATTAGAGGTCTGGACGCTGTGGCATCCAGTATACTGGCTCTCTGGCACTGTAAAAGCTGGCACTGCTATGGTTTCTGCTTATACTTCCATAGTATTAGTAAAATTGATTCCACAAGCTTTGCTGCTACCGAGTCCAGCGCAGTTAGCAACGACGAATCAGGCACTAGAGCAGCAAATCCGCGATCGTGAGTTGGTCGAAGCCCAACTTCAACAAGTTAATGATGAACTAGAAGCACAGGTGACCGCACGGACGCTTAAACTCGCTGAAACGACAGCCCTACTCGAAGTACGAAATCAAGAATTAGACCGATTTGCTTACACTGTTTCTCACGATCTCAAAGCACCTCTGCGAGGAGTTGCCAATCTCTCAGATTGGATTGAAGATAGTATTTCAGAAAAAATCGATCCGGAAACCCAAAAGTACCTGGACTTAATGCGCTCGCGGGTAGCAAGGATGAGAGATTTAATTGATGGCTTGCTCGATTTCGCCCGTGTAGGTCAGACTGAGGTAAGTTTGGAAACTTTTGTCCTTGAGGATTTGTTGGTAGAAATTATCGATTCTCTCAATATTCCGCCCAGCTTTAAGTTCGATTTACCAGCAAACCTATCACCAATCACCACTAATCGCTTACTTCTGAGTCAAGTCTTTGCTAATTTAATCGGAAATGCTTACAAACATCACGATCGCAATGATGGGCACATTCAGATTACCGCCCAGCTTCAAGAAGATTTGTGGAAATTTACCGTAACAGATGATGGCCCAGGCATTCTCGCAGCCGACCGAGAGCGTGTGTTTGATATTTTTCAAACGTTAGTCGCTCGCGATCGACAAGAAAATACAGGAATTGGATTATCTATTGTCAAAAAGCTTGTTAACAGTCACGGTGGTGATATTACCATTGAATCCGAACTCGGTCTAGGGACAACTTTTCGGTTTACTTGGTCACAAAAAGAACAAACCATCGCTAACAAGAACGAAAGCTAACTGATTTTAAATACTACAAAAATACTACTAGGGTTTATGCAAATAACCTCATCTTGAGCCTTACAGCAGTTTCCTTAATCATGAAGTACAGTAACAGCAATTAGCAAACCAATCTAGTACCGCTTTTTTTCTCGTGCCTTGCTTTCCAGGATTAACATGTCCTTCCTCTTTGTGTTGTCTCAACATTTTTTGAACAAAAGCTTTACCAACACCAAAGCTTATAGCTAATTTTCTAACGGAAATATTTCCTGAATGATAAGTGCTAACCACTTTTTCTCTCAGATCGACAGAATATGGTTTCATAATTTCGCCAACCCTTCTAAATAAGCCACCAATGCTTGTAAACCTAAGTAATAACTATTTGCACCAAAACCACTAATCTGACCGACTACAACTGCTGCTAGATAAGAGTGATGGCGAAATGTCTCACGTTTGTAGATGTTACTTAGATGTACCTCTACAGTTGGAATTTGCACAGCCGCGATCGCATCTCTGAGCGCGATACTAGTATGGGTATATGCCCCGGCATTCACAACAATTCCATGATGCCTATCTCTGGCATCATGGATCGTATCGACGAGGATACCTTCATGGTTGGATTGTACTGGATGCACTACGGTATCTAGAGATTTGCCCAATTTCACCAATTGGCTGTCGATTTGAGCCAACGTTGAAACGCCATAAATCCCAGGCTCTCGCAACCCTAATAAATTGAGATTTGGACCGTGTAAAACTAGCACACTGAATTTGCTAACTTTGGAACTCGCTTGCGGCGAGGAGCCACCACCAATCTCCATCATAAATCTAGTGCTCTAGTTATCGCGATCTACGAATGCGATCGTCTACAGGGATTGGAATCAGCTCGGGTTCGGGCTGCATCTCAGGACCTAGCAACACTTCAATTAATTTGCCAGCCCAGTGCTTTAATTTCTCCAGCACTCTTTCGATATAATCCATCAGATAGCTTACTCCAAGAATAATTAAGCCTGAACTAGTATCTCCACCAATGGGTTGGTATTCAACCATGTGTGATACCTTGACTGCTTAGGTCGTTCACTGTTACTTATTGTAAAGGCAAATCTCATGAAAAGGTAAGTCAGATTTAGGTCAGATTCGAGCGATCGAGTGAATCGTCAGCCTGTAAGTCAATCACTGTCAGCTTTTAGCAGATATCTAAACTCGATCGAGCGGCTTTGTTAATTAAATATTAAGATCTTTTAAAATACTTTATTCAGACAATAATATCGGCAAGTAAGTAGCCACGATCCTTGTCAAGCCTGAGTTTTAGTCGGGATGACATAAATCAACCCAGAGATGAGAGTGAGCGCGACAGCTAGCCAAAAAGAGATCGCACAATACAGATGCCAGTTAGCGATGCTCCAGCCTAGATCTGACGACAGGGGCGCAATTATCATCGCGATCGCCACAATTTGACTGGTAGTTTTTAGCTTACCCCAGATATTAGCACCACTAATCTGAGTTTGGCCGACTCGCCAACCCGCGATCGTCAATTCCCTAGCCAAAATCAGACAGACACCCACGGCTGATACCAAGTGAAGATCGATCAGAATCAGCAGCGGAATCAAAATCAGTAGCTTGTCAACCAACGGATCGAGAAATTTACCCAAATCGGTAACTAAATCTAACTTACGAGCTAGATAACCATCGAGCCAGTCAGTCAAAGCCGCAACCACAAAAACTCCAAACCCAATCCAGCGCACAGTTATCTCATTGCTATACAAACAATAAACCACTATCGGCAAACCAAGCAGTCGTGAAAGTGTAATCGAATTAGGTAAGTTCATACATTAAGTTAGTGTCGCGAACGTTCCGCCAACAAATTATCCAAATTGATTGTTTGAGGTGGTGGTGAGAGGCTAATTTACGGGAATACTAATTAAGTCACCAGTGAAGAACATTACAGACAGCTATTAACGACTGGATCTCATCCCTTAGCAGTAAGTAGACACCGAGTAGATTCATGTTGCGGTAAGCGGACTTAGCTAATCCCGATGCCAAATTTAGCCGATTCCGCCCAAGCTCTAGTAAGTTGCGGTAGTTATTACATCAATATCACCGTACCAACCAACCCCATCAGCAGATTGAAACCGAGAGTATGGACAACAGACACAACAACGTTCCAACACTGACGCCGCTTTCAGTTCAAGAGGCGATGGCTTCAGTCCCATTTTTAAGTGAATTGCCAGCCGCCGCGATCGCACCAGCACTAGCTCATGCAGCGATCCGCAATCATCCAGCCAATCAGATGATCTTACTCGAAAATGATTGGGGTAGTTCGGTTTATTTCGTATTGAGCGGCTGGCTCAAAATTCGGACTTATAATGCCGACGGACGCGAAATCACCTTAAATATTGTCGGGAAAGGTGAAATCGTCGGTGAAATGGCAGCATTAGAACAAGCACCACGTTGTACCGATGTGCTTAGTTTAACTCCAGCCACGATCGTCAATATTCCGGCTGATGATTTTGTGCGACTACTCAAAACCGAACCTCTAGCTGGAATGCGGCTGGCTCAGTTGATGGCAAGACGCTTGCGCCAAGTCAATCGCCGCCTCCGCTTGCGCGAGTCAAATAGTGCCTCACGGGTCGCAGATACACTATTATTTTTAGTCGAGGGACAAGGTAAATCCGTATCCACAGGCATCGAAATCCCCAATTTACCGCATCGCGAACTCAGCAGTATGAGCGGTTTAGCCAGAGAAACTGTCACGCGAGTACTAACAAAAATGGAAGCTGCCGGACTAATCGCGCGGAAGCAGGACATTCTATTGATTCCTAGCGTCGTAGCGTTGGAAGCAAGTATTGTGTGAGGTGGATGGTGGATGGTGAATGGTGAATGGTGAATAGTGAACATTTTCGAGTTCTGACCGATCGAATAACCCCAACTAAAATCTAGAGTAGAGTGAATGCCGCACCACGCTCCACACAGATCGATCCTTACGCAGAGGGCATTTTCGAGTTCTGACCGCTCGAATAACCGCCAACTAAAATCTAGCATAGAGTGAATGCCGCGCCTAGCTCCCCACAGATCGATCCTTACGCAGGGGAGTTTGAGGGGCGGCGTTTCGCCTCTCAACGGGGGGTCTGGGGGTCGGAACCCCCAGATCCGGGTTCTGTCCCCACCAATAAAATCGGAACCCTTCAAGTTCTCATCGTTTACCGATTAGCTTCTCACTAGTCTTTAAACAGTTGACAGCTATCTCAAAACGTCAGAATCGATCGAATCGCCTCACCCCGCCGCATCGCATCAAACGCATCATTAACTCGATCGATCGGCATTACCGCACTCACCAAATCATCGATATTAATTTTCCCATCCATATACCAGTCAACGATCTTGGGCACATCCGTGCGCCCCTTAGCCCCACCAAAAGCCGTTCCCTTCCAGACCCGTCCCGTCACTAATTGAAAGGGTCTGGTGGCGATTTCTTGCCCTGCGCCAGCGACACCGACAATGACGCTCACCCCCCAACCTTTATGGCAGCATTCCAGAGCCTGACGCATCAGATTGATATTACCAGTACACTCAAAACTATAGTCGGCACCGCCCTTAGTTAAATCTACTAAATAAGGCACCAGATCGCCTTCCACTTCCTTAGGATTGACAAAGTGAGTCATCCCAAATTTTTCAGCCAGAGCGCGTTTTGCTGGATTGATATCCACACCAATAATCATGTCTGCCCCCACCATCCTTGAGGCTTGAATCACATTCAAACCTACACCACCCAAGCCAAATACCACCACATTCGCGCCGACTTCGACTTTTGCCGTATTGATTACCGCCCCGATTCCCGTCGTCACCCCACAGCCAATCAAACATACCTTTTCAAACGGTGCATCATCCCGAATTTTCGCCAGGGCGATTTCCGGCACGACTGTATAGTTAGCAAAAGTGGAGGTCCCCATATAATGGTGCAACATTTTCCCCTCATAGGAAAAGCGACTGCTCCCGTCAGGCATCACCCCTTGTCCTTGAGTAATCCGAATTGCTTGACAGAGATTGGTTTTGCCGCTGAGACAATAATCACAATTGCGGCACTCTGGGACGTATAACGGAATCACTCGATCGCCCACTTTCAGGCTGGTGACACCCGTTCCAACTTCCATGACGACCCCCGCCCCCTCATGTCCCAAGATCGCTGGGAACAGGCCTTCAGGGTCGGCTCCAGACAAAGTATAAGCGTCCGTATGACACACCCCTGTCGCTTTGATCTCGACTAATACTTCTCCCACTTGCGGTGGTGCGAGATCGACGGTGGTGATTTCGAGGGGTTTGCCCGATTGGAAAGCAACGGCGGCTTTAACTTGCATGGTGAGGATGGGTGTTGGCTATCTACTATTTTGACATTTTGCACCACGATCTAGACATTAGCGATCGCGGAGATCTCAGCGGCTGTTGGAAAATACGGAGATCCCCCTTTTGAAGGGCAGGGCTGATCTATTGGAAAAAGAATAATGCTAAAACCCAATTGTTTCGTTTAACTTCCATCTACATTCGATCGAGACTTAACGACAGAAAAGGGTTAGAGCGGTTTTTCTCTGGTGGATGGATCAGCCCTGCCTTTTG
>NZ_JBGSQZ010000020.1:0-5084 GCF_041737865.1 Chamaesiphon sp. | reverse complement strand
AGTGCTGAGTTAATGTCTTGTTCGATTGCCATTTTTACCGCTTTAGATTGGACAGAGATCCCGTTAGATACGCCTGTGACACCCATCATTTGTTGCACGAGATCTACCGCAGCATTCTGTTGGTACCACCACTCAACTTCCCCCGCTAGCGATACCCAGCCGTCATCAACTATGACTTCAACAACATCTGAGGGAATTATGGTAGACCATGCGATTCGATCGATGACAGCAGCAGTAATATCTTCATCTGTGCGGTAATAAGCATCTGGGATATTGACTTCAATCTCGTCGATAATTGTCTGTACTCCATTTATCCGTTTAACTGCATTCACCGCTGCCCATTTTTCGATATAACTGGTAGCATAACCATTGAGTGTCACTGTGCCATCTTTCACTAATACAACGATGTCTGTGATGTTTACGCTTGGCTCGTAGCTGAGTTCGGAAAGGACATCATCTTGTAATTCTGTATCGGTTTTATCTAAGGTGTAAATCATTTGTTTTTTAGATTTTATGTAATTTATTAATCGAGTTCTGGATAACTATCTACTCTAACTTCACGACCATCTTGCCGATATTTTTACCATCAAACAAACCGAGAAATGCGCTCACAGCTTTGTCGATTCCGAATACGACTGTTTGCTTATTCTTCAATTTGCCATCCCGAAAATAGCCGCCGACTTCCCGTTCAAATTCGGCCTGATGACCCAGCCAATCGCTAGCAATTAGCCCTTTCATCGTCAATCGTTTGGTAGTGATATTAAATAGATTGCTCGGCCCAGGTTGGGGCATTGCCGTGTTGTAGCTAGAGATGCCGCCACAAGCAATAATTCGTCCATTCACGCGCAATGCTGAGAGTGCAGCTTCAAGCATTTCACCGCCGACATTATCGAAGTAGACATCAATCCCGTTGAGGGCGGATAGGTGCAATCGTTCGGCGAGCGAGATCGTCGGAATGGATGGTTCGTGTTTATAATCGAAGGCGACATCAAATCCGCAATCTTTCACCAAAAATTCAACTTTCTCAGCCGAACCTGCCGAGCCGATGACCTCGCAGCCGCGCAATTTCGCCAATTGCCCAGCCATATTTCCCACCGCACCAGCAGCTCCCGAAATAAAGATAATATCCCCAGCTTGGACATCGACTAAATTCAATCCAGCCCAAGCTGTCAAGCCTGTCATGCCAAGGGCACCAAGGTAAATCGATGGTTCGATCTCACGGCTGACTGGGTGTAATTGTTGCGGTGTAGCCATAAAGTATTCTCGCCAGCCAAAGTTGGAAGTGACAATATCGCCTGGTTTGAATTTTTCGGCGTGGGACTCAATGACCTCGCCGACTGCGCCGCCATCCATCGCTTTGCCTAGCTCGAATGGCGGCACATAGGATTTCCGATCGCTCATCCGACCCCGCATATAGGGATCTACCGATAGATAGAGATTGCGGACGAGTACCCACTCATCTTTTAGTAGTTCTATTTTGGTTTCTACGAGAGCAAAGTTAGCTGCTGTAGGCATCCCCTGTGGACGGGAGACTAACTGAATCTCGCGACTGATTAGATCTGGCATAATTTTCTCCAAGATGGCTTCATAGACTAGTGTTGAGTTGCTGAAATGAGTGTGGTGAGAGATCGCGTTGGCGGAGCCTCCGCTCGGCGGAATCGATCTTCCGTTACGACCGTTGGCTAGCCTACCGTCGGTAATCGACCAATCGTTTGAGGTGGAAATAAGCTTCTTCTGGGGTGAGTTGTTGGGCAGTTTCATCAGGGATATAAAATTCCCAACTATCGGGAAAATGCCGCACGACAAAGCTAGGGATTAAGCCCAGCAGAAGTGCCGTTTCTCCTAATTTTTCGGCTCGTGCTGCGAGGGTGATTTCATCGGTAAATTGAGCTTGATTCATGTGGATTTTCTCCTGAATAATCTTGTTTGTTTAAAGGCTAAATTTCATTTTTACCACCCAATCGTTGGCGGTAGCGGAGCGTTTGCCCTAGCAATAGCCTACGGTCGGTAATAATCTGACCGCTATGATTTAAAGGATTGGTATTTCAATAGGTTGAGAGAAGTTTTTTGGAGCTAGTTTTAATTGAGCTTGAAGATCGACTAAGTGAACGCCAACGAGGTTTGGTAGGACGATATCAGCGGCTCCAACGCGATTAATGGGGCCGATGCCGATCGATCTCATCCCAGCCGCGATCGCCGCTTGAACGCCCACAGTGGCATCTTCCACAACCACACACCGATCGGGAGGAAGTCCGATCTGTTGAGCAGCATGGAGAAATAAGTCTGGAGCTGGCTTCGGAGCATCGACACTATCACCATCAGCGATCGCATCCACCAGATTACCAATTCCTAATTTCTCGATGACACTTCGAGCATTCTTACTCGCAGAACCGATCGCGATTTTAATTCCTGCTTGTCTGAGTTCTGTTAATAGCTCGACAGCTCCTGGAAACAGATCTTTGGGTGTAATAGTTTCGATCGATTCCAAGTAATAATGATTTTTGCGCTCCATCATTTTCTGAAGATCCGCCTCCGAATACTGTCGAATGCCGATGATGTGCATCAGCGATTCGCGGCGAGATACGCCCCGCAGTGCTTCATTTGCCTGCCTGTCGAAGGGCAATCCCTCTTCATCAGCCAGTCGTTGCCAAGCTTGATAGTGGTATTCGGCAGTATCCGTCAACACGCCATCGACATCGAAGATAAAACCCTGAATATCTGTAGTTGAAACAACTGAGGGCGAGAGGTTGAAATGATGCCAGGTACCACGCCAGTTGAGTTTGAATTTGAGCCGCGTCCAATTCTGTGGCAGATGGGGAGTCGCCACGGGGCCGTTTTCGGTGAGTTGGATACCACCGAAGCCGAAGACGAGAGCTTGCCAAATACCGCCAGCAGAAGCCGCGTGAATGCCATCTTCGGTGTTACCGAAAGTGTTTTGGAGATCGATGAGAGCTGCCCGCATAAAGTGGTCGTAGGCATCTGCCGATTTATCCAGGCTGGCGGCGAGGAGTGCTTGAACGGATGAACCGAGGGATGAGCCGTAATTGGTGTCAGTGCGGGGAGTGTAGTAGTTCCAGTTTTCGTGCAAGATATCCTGGCGATTGGCGAATTCTGGCGTGTTGAATAGGAGATAGAGCAGCATCAGCACGTCGGGTTGCTTGATGACTTGGCTCTGATTCGTTTTTGCCATGCCGAGGACAGATTGGATCGATCGAGTGCGCGGCTCATAGTCGCTTAAATTGAGATCTTCGAGTGCGAAAAAGCCCTCAAATTGCTCGATTAGCAACGTCTTCGGATCGTATGGGATGTACATCTGAGCGATCGTCGTGTGGAAAGCTAGTAGCTGCACTGGCGTGATTTGTAGCTGTTGGGCTAGTTCGATCGATCGCGCTGGAAAGGTTTGCTGTAACCACTCATAGACTTGCAAAGCCTTTTCTAGATGCCATTGCACCAGCCGATTGGTATAGGCATTGTTTCGCACATCCTCATGATATTCATCGGTACCGATGACTCCACACAGTTCGTAGCGTTGCTGTTTTTCGTGCCACTCCACCCGACTCAGCCAGAATAGAGCAGTATCGAGGATAATTTCGGCTCCGCGATCGCGCATCCACCCATCGTCGCCAGTTGCTCGCCAGTATTGCCAGACAGCATAGGCAATGTCGGCAGTAATGTGAATTTCGCGCTCCCCATTCCAGATCCGAACAGGTTCGAGATAAGGATCGCTTGACAGCGACCATTTGGGGGTCATTTCATCGCCAGTAGCCGCACTTTCCCAGGCAAACATTGCCCCCTTGTAACCAGCGTGGGTGGCTTTGCGCCTTGCTCCAGCGAGGGTGTCATAGCGATAGTCGAGGAGGCTGCGGGCGATCTCCGGTTGTGTGAAGGTGAAAAAGGGCAAGATAAAAATCTCTGTATCCCAAAAGATATGCCCCCGATACCCAAATCCCGACAAGGTTTTGGCGGGAACGCTGTCAGGCTCGGTATCTAGAGATCCCTGATTGGTACAGCCACCGATGAAGAGTTGAAACAAGTTGTATCGCACTGCTAACTGAGCGGTAAGATCGCCCTCAATCTCGATATCGCTGTACTCCCAAACTGTTTGCCACGCCTGCTGATGGGCAGTGAGCAGGATCGCATAAGCTGGCAGTTCGGCTAATTTGGTTTGAGCCGCCTGAACTGGTGATTTGGATTCACGAGAGGTAAAGACCGTTATTAGCTTCTCTACGCTGACGCTCTGCCCTGTTCTGGCGACAAAAGTGGTCGTCAAGGTGGGACAGTCAGGGGTATTTATGACCTGCGATCGAGCATCAATGTCAATCGTAGTCATTTTCGCAGCCATGCCGAGTTCGATCTGAGTACTGCGGGTGCGAACGTGGAGCCAGACTCCTTGTTCTGTCTTGCCTCTGTCGAGATGTTCCCAGTGGTCGAAGCCTTGATTTTCGGGATAGCCATTAATACTGGACTGCACCTCGATGGTGCCATCGAAATCGATCGGCGTAATCTCACAGCGCAGTGCTAATACCTGCTCGTCTGCCAAACTCGCAAACCGATCAAACTTTAAATCTACGGTATTGCCAATCGGACTCCGCCAACGGATCGATCGACTCAACACCCCCTGTCGCAAGTCCAGCCGCCGCTCGTAGGCAAGGATTTCACCGCGATCTAACCGAAACTGTTCGCCATTGACGATGACTATTAGTAACAGCCAGTCGGGACAATTTGCTAGCTCCGTATACACCACGGGGATATCATCATAAACCCCGTTAATTAAGGTAATTGGTAACGCATTGGGGTAGCCTTCTTCAAAACTGCCGCGCGTGCCTAAATAACCGTTACCGATCGTAAATACGGTTTCTCTAGCGCGTAATTTTGCTGGGTCGAATTCAGGTTCGGTTAGTGTCCAGTCGGTGTAAATCAGTTCAGCGTGGCGGGTGAGAGTGTTCATGATGTTGAAATAATGGGACTGAAAACTAGTCTTATTTCGCAGATATATTTAAGATTCATGTGTGTCCTCTCGCTCCAATCGGTTGAGACTGGCTACAGACTTTGCACCACTAACTAGGTCTTAGGTGTTAACGATG
>NZ_JBGSQZ010000175.1:0-6221 GCF_041737865.1 Chamaesiphon sp. | reverse complement strand
CTGTCAACCGGACCCATCATGCAAATAGTGATGTTTGACTTGGGACATCAGCGGGAGGGACGGTTATTGATTGTAATTCATCACCTAGCGGTAGATGGAGTGAGCTGGCGGATTTTATTATCAGACCTCGAAACAATTTATCAACAATTAACCACACAACAACCAATTCAACTCAGTCCGAAAACCACAGCATTTATTGATTGGGCAGAAAAATTATATCATCATGCCCAATCAGAACTACTCAAATCGGAGTTAGACTATTGGCTCAACCAACCTTGGGAGCAAGCCACCCCCATCCCCATAGATCTAAATAGTCAGACCGCCGACAACACGATCGGTAGTACTAATTCAGTGACCGTAACCTTGAGTGCCACCGCCACCCACAAACTATTAGGTTCAGTCCATGAAGCTTACAACACCCAAATTAACGATCTGCTACTAACTGGATTAGCCATGACCCTAGCCCAGTGGACGGGGAATGCCGCAGTCCCGATCGATCTAGAGGGACATGGACGAGAAGAACTATTTGAAGATGTAGACTTATCAAGGACGGTGGGTTGGTTTACTAGTTTATTTCCCGTCTTACTACAACTCCCGTCATCAAACTCACCAGCCACAGCGATCAAAGCGATCAAAGAACAATTACGGACAATTCCGCAGCGGGGAATTGGCTACGGGATTTTGCGATACTTGTGTGCGGATGAAGAAGTTAAACAACAACTACAGCGCATTCCCTCTCCAGAAATCGGTTTTAACTATCTCGGACAATTCGACCAAGTTGAATCGGCAACAGGCTGGAAATTTACCCCTGAAGCCACTGGACAACAACGGAGTCCACTTCAAAATTGGGAGCATCGATTAGATCTTAATTGTCTGGTGATAAGAGGGGAATTACAAATTGACTGGACTTACAGTAGTCAAGTTCATCAGCGAGAGACGATCTCAGATTTAGCACAAAGCTACCTGCAAAATCTCACAGTCTTAATCGAACATTGTCAGTCTGAGGATGCTGGTGGACATACACCATCTGATTTTCCTAAAGCACAATTAGAACAATCAGAACTTGATGAATTAGTAGCTCCCATTTCCGCTAAAAATATCGAAGCAATTTACCCATTGTCGCCGATGCAACAGGGGATGCTATTTCATAGTTTATATGCGCCACAAAGTGGAGTCTATGTCGAGCAAATGACCTTGACATTAATAGGAGATGTCAATGTTGAGGCTTTCAAATCTGCTTGGCAAACAGTGATAGATCGATATTCAATTCTCCGGACGTTATTTATCTGGGAAAATCGCCCCATTCCACTCCAAATAGTATTAAAACAGGTGGAGCTACGTTGGACTAATCTAGATTGGTTGTTGTTATCCCCTGCAACACAACAACAGCAATTATCGGAGCTGTTGCACGCACAAAGAGGGCAGGGTTTTCAGTTTGATCGAGCACCATTGATGGGGTGTACGTTAATACAACTTACTCATGATACTTACCAGTTTGTCTGGAGCTTTCACCATATTTTATTAGATGGATGGTGCTTGCCAATTATCTTTAAAGAGGTTTTAAGTTTCTATGATGCTGAAGTTAGTAGTAAAACTTGTTATCTGCCATCTCCAACACCCTATCAGGATTATATTACTTGGTTGACTGCTCAAGACCGAGCCGCCTCGACTGATTTTTGGCGACAGATGTTACAAGGCTTCAGTGCGCCTACCTCTCTGGTCGTCGCGCTGACTCCACATCAGTCTCTACAGCCAGACTCAAATTACCGAGAACTGGAATTTCGGTTATCTGCCGATGTCAGTGGTAAATTGCAAGCTCTGGCGCAACAGTGGCATGTAACGCTATCAACCGTTATTCAAGCTGCTTGGGGTCTACTTTTAAGTCGTTATAGCGGTGAGCAAGATATCCTGTTCGGGGTGACGGTTTCTGGTCGTCCGGCTAGTTTGTCTGGGGTAGAAAATATGGTGGGATTATTTATCAATACTCTCCCTTTACGGTTGCAAATATCCCCCGAACAACAACTCATCTCTTGGCTCAAACAAATACAACAGTTGATGTTGGAATTACAACAATACTCTTATACTCCACTTGTCGAGATTCAATCTCTGAGCGAGATAGTTGGCGGAATCCCTTTATTTGAGAGTATTGTGGTGTTTGAGAATTATCCCATGGATCGTTCTTTAGCTCATAATACTGGTTCGTTACAGGTCGGCGAGATTGTGGGTTATGAACAGACTAATTTTCCACTGACTGTGATTGCGGTGCCAGGGCATGAGCTGTTAGTAAAAATTAATTACGATCTAGTTCGATTTGCTGAAGATACAATCGAGCGGATGTTGGGACATTTGCAAACAATTTTCTCTGCTATTGCCACCAATCCCCACCAAACACTAGGTGAATTGCCTTTGCTGAGTGAGGCCGAACGCCATCAGTTGTTAGTAGATTGGAATGACACCGAGCGGGAGTATCCCAAAGATCGATGTATTCATCAGTTGTTTGAGGAGCAAGTAGCGAAAACACCAGATGCTATTGCGGTGGTCTTTGAAGAGCAAGAATTAACCTATCAACAGTTAAATGAACGCGCCAATCAACTGGCTCATTACCTGCAAACTTTGGGAGTCAAACCCGAAGTCCTAGTGGGCATTTGTGTCGAGCGTTCGCTAGAGATGGTGGTGGGATTATTGGGGATTCTCAAGGCGGGTGGAGCTTATGTACCTCTCGACCCCAGTTATCCAGCAGAACGCTTGAGCTATATGTTGTCTGATGCTGGGGTACAGGTCTTGTTAACGCAAGAAAACTTGTTATCAGTTCTGCCCGCTGATGCGGCACGGATGGTCTGCTTGGATAGGAATTGGGAGGCAATCCAGCAGCATTGTCAGGAGAATCTGATGACTGATGTTGGTACAGATAATTTGGCTTATGTCATCTACACGTCTGGTTCTACCGGACAACCTAAAGGGGTGTGTGTGGCTCATCGAGGGGTAAACCGTCTAATAGTCAACACGAATTACATTAATCTCCAAGAACAAGATGTAGTTGGATTGGCATCAAACTTTTCATTCGATGCTGTCACGTTTGAGATTTGGGGAGCACTAGTGCATGGCGCGAAGTTAGTGGGGATCGAGCGGGATGTGATGTTATCACCCCATCAGTTAGCTAACTCGATCCAATCACAAAAAATCAGCACGCTATTTCTAACCACTGCCTTATTCAATCAAATTGCTAATGCTGTGCCATCAGCGTTCAATTCATTGCAGAACCTGATGTTTGGGGGAGAAGCTGTCGATGTGTCGGCCGTCAAAGCAGTACTGAAGCATCAGCCACCACAGCGATTGCTCCATGTTTATGGTCCGACAGAAAGTACGACCTTCAGTACCTGGTACTTGGTGTCGGATGTTCTTGAAGAAGCTAAAACTATTCCGATTGGTCGTCCCATTGCCAACACCCAAGTCTATGTCCTCGACCGCCAGATGCAGCCAGTGGCGATTGGGGTGACTGGAGAACTACACATCGGCGGCGACGGACTAGCCCGAGGATATTTAAATCGTCCCGAACTCACCCAAGCGAAATTCGTTCCAAATCCCTTCTCATCTGACAAATCGGCACGGCTATATAAAACGGGAGATTTGGCGCGTTACCTAGCTGACGGCAATATTGAATTCCTGGGACGGCTCGACCATCAAGTGAAGATTCGCGGCTTTCGGGTCGAACTGGAAGAAATTGAAGCAGTCATTAGTCAGCACCCACAAGTATCTCAAGTAGTGGTGATCGATCTCGAAGACATTTCCGCTAATAAGTATTTGGTGGCTTATGTCATCACACAATCTGGAGCGGAAATCAGTAGTGCGGAAATCAAAGACTTCGTCAAAGAGAAAATCCCAAGTTATATGGTGCCAGGGGCAGTAATTTGCTTAGATTCATTGCCGTTGACACCCAATGGCAAAGTAGATCGACAGGCATTACCAAAACCAGACATGTCGTCGATGTCCTCAATAGATTTTGTCCCTCCCCGCACTCACACGGAAGAGGTTTTGGTTGAGATTTGGCGTAAAATCCTCAAAGTAGAAAAAATAAGTATTCACGACAATTTCTTTGCCTTAGGAGGGCATTCCTTATTAGCTACCCAAGTTAACTCTCAAATCAGTGAGGTATTTCAAGTAAAGCTGCCGCTGAAGAACTTGTTTGAATCAAGTACTGTGGCTAGCCTGGCAGTAAAGATTGATAATATTAGCTCGACACTACAAGCGTTTCAAAATCATTCTACTACCTCAACGACCAACGATTTAGAAGAGGGAACTCTATGAAATCCATTGATGAACTATTATTAGACATAAGCCGCCAAGACATAAAACTTTGGGTTGAAGGGGGTCTGTTGCGCTATAAAGCTCCGAAAGGAACCCTCAGCCCTGCAATCAAGGCTGAAATGGTAGAGCGCAAAGCGGAGATACTGGCTTTTTTACAGGACACAGCAAGTTCTGCTCGAATCCAGATTCAGCCAGCCCCACGCGATCGAGAAATGCCATTGTCCTTTGCTCAACAACGATTGTGGTTTATCGATCAATTAGAGCCTAATAGTAGTACTTATAATATGCCTGGAGCAATCAGGCTCAAAGGACAACTGGACATTGCTAGCTTAGAGCGAACTCTACAGGAAATTATTCGGCGGCATGAGGCACTAAGAACTAACTTCATCAGCCACAATGGTCAACCTATACAGGTGATACAGCAGAACAGTTCTTGGCAAATGACCTCGCTCGATCTCCAAGATTTACCAACTAGCAAGCGAGAAGCAAAAATTCAGCAGTTAGCGACAGTAGAAGCAGAGAAACCTTTTGCCTTAAATACAGATTCCCTGATTCGGGCAACTTTGATTATCGCATCAGCAACCGAGCACATCTTACTGCTAACCGTGCATCATATTGTGTTTGATGGTTGGTCGATGGGAGTGTTGGTGGAAGAAATAGCATTACTGTATAAGGCGTTTGTGCAAGGTAAACCCTCACCGCTGGCAGAATTAGAGATTCAGTATGTAGATTTTGCGGTTTGGCAAAGACAATGGTTACAAGGGGAGACTTTAGAGCCACAACTCACCTATTGGCAGCAACAGTTAGCTAATGCGCCAGCCTTTTTAGAACTCCCCACGGACAGACCACGCCCCCCTATCCAAACCTTTCGGGGCGCAGAGCAAATTTTTACCATCCCAGCAGAGCTAACGTCGGCACTCCATTTATTGAGTCGTCGGGAGGGAGTTACGCTATTTATGACTCTACTCGCCGCATTCGATCTGTTGCTGGGTCGCTACACTGGACAGACAGATATTTTAATCGGTTCGGTGATTGCCAATCGCCATCACGGTCAACTAGAAGGTTTAATCGGATTTTTTGTTAATACGTTAGTCTTACGCACCGATCTGTCTGGAAATCCCAGTTTCCAGGAGTTATTGGTCAGAGTTCGAGCAATGGTCTTGCCCGCCTATGCTCATCAAGACTTACCCTTTGAGATGTTAGTAGATGTATTGCAACTAGAGCGGACACCCAGTCATTCGGCGTTGTTTCAAGTAGCCTTTGTTTTGCAAAATGCTCCAGTATCTAAGATTGAGCTAGCTGACTTAACCCTGACTAATTTAGCGCCAGAACACAAAACCGCAAAATTAGATTTAACGTTATCTTTAGAACAAATTAACGACGAACTAATCTGCTCTTGGGAATACAATACCGATCTGTTTGATAATGACACGATCGCCAGAATGGCTGGTCATTTTCAAACATTGTTGACTGGAATCGTTGCCCACCCAGAACAGCCTATTGCCGACCTACCTTTGTTGAGTGAGTCTGAACACCAACAGTTACTGTTTGACTGGAACGATACTCAGACAAATTATCCCCGAGACAAATGTATTCATCAGTTACTTGAGGAGCAAGTATCGAAAACACCAGATGCTATTGCGGTAGTCTTTGAAGAGCAAGAATTAACCTACCGACAGTTGAATCAACGCGCCAATCAACTGGCTCATTACCTGCAAACTTTAGGTGTCAAACCTGAAGTCCTGGTGGGGATTTGTGTCGAGCGTTCGCTAGAGATGGTAGTGGGATTGTTGGGGATGTCCTCAAAGCTGGATACCATTTCAAACTCGAACGGCAGTGCGGTCTCTTTGTTTGGTCCGTGCCAACAGTCGAGCACCAAGACGAATCATGATTTGTTTCATCAAGTTGACACCAGT
>NZ_JBGSQZ010000159.1:0-50894 GCF_041737865.1 Chamaesiphon sp. | reverse complement strand
TGGATGCTCATGCTCTTTGAGTGCCTTTTGTAACTTCTCTTTTGTTTCGGAATTGAGAAAATTGAGGGCAGGCATTAGACTCAAGATCGTACAGGCGACTGCTATTATAGCATATGTGCTTTAGACGCCAAACAGCTTAGTGTCTCAGTGCTATTGCAAGCAGCGATCGTCACAAGTCAGCGGCATACAACAAAGGGAGCAGTACTAGACTACTCCCTCGAAATGTTAATTTAATTATGGGACGCCCGAGGGTCGAACTCGGGACCAATCGGTTAAAAGCCGAATGCTCTACCACTGAGCTAGCGTCCCATCGGTCTGTGATTACTAGACCTTCACTAAGATAGCATACATGTTTGAAATTTGACAACTTTAATTTAACTAAAGTTTGCAGTGAAAGTTACATTACTCGTCAAAGTCTGTCCTGGATAGACATGCAGCAGATCGACACCTGTATTTAAACTATTGCGGGGAGCCGTCCAAGGTTCTAGACAATAGAAATCCTTACCTTTGACAGTCCAAAACACCACAGTGTGATAATCAGCACTCGTTGTCATACTTAGAGTTAACTTTTGCCCAGCATCGGTGGCTGTCGCAGTATTAGCCGTCACATTGGTAAAAGCAGCATCGATTTCAGCTTGACTAAAATCAAACTCTCCTGCAAAGGGGTGAACTTCACCTGTTTGTTTTTCTTGATAGCTAGCTGCGGCAATCTCAAATATCAGGCGATCTTTATCTGGTGCAAGGAAGTAAGGATGTAAACCAGTACTAAAGGGCATCAGCGTATCAGATTTATTGGTGTAGGTTTGGTCGATGACCAATTTACTCCCCTGAATTCGATAGGTAAAGCTGACGATAAAATCAAAGGGATATACTTGGCGCGTAGCTTCATTGCTCTCTAATACGACAGTCAGGCTAGCATCTGTGGTGGTAGATTGGTGGCTGACTGTCCAGGGCATTTCGCGGGCGAAGCCGTGCTGTTTGAGCGAATACTGTCGATCGCCAATTTTATAAGTATTATCGGGCAAGTTCCCACAAATCGGAAACAAGATCGGCACCCCACCACGTACACTCAAACTCGGATCGGTAAACCGATCGGTATCTAGATACAGTAACTCGCGATCGCCCACCCGCCAACTAGTTGCAATCCCACCGCGATCGGGGAAGACTGTCAGCGAACTCTGACTTTCGGTATCATTTAGGACATACACTGGCTCAATTTGAGGCTGTTTGGTGACGGTAAACATGTTATTTAGGGCGGTGATTTTGGACTGGGTTGGCACTAGACAATGGTTGGACGCGCTCTGACTGGCTATGTGCGTATTTGCTGGGTCGAACCCTAGGTTGTTAGGCAAAGAGACGAGCAAACGGGTATTATAGTTATATAGGCTACACGATTGCTGTTCACAAAATATCGATCGGGTTCAAAGCTATCTAACAGGCGAGCGATCGTCAGTATTAATGACATCAATTTTTGGATCGGTGCAACTCAAGGAGGCAGATAACTATCGCCCAATCGACAGTTATCACCGCTCGATAAACATAATCCTCACATCAGGGATGGATGCTCACATGAAGTTACTCAACTAAACCGATTGCTTCTAGTTGATTTTGGGAAAGCTAATCTAGTCATTATTATTTGTAACATTACTAGATTTCCACTTCCACCGCCAGATTTATTTGTTTAGGAGAGTTAACTATGTTACATCGCAAGATCTTTCAAATGTGTGAGGATGGTCGGGAAGTATGTATATTCTTGCGCGATCAGCAACGGTGGATCGAACGTGCGCGCATTACCGACATCGAAGGCGATCTAGTCACGATTCGCTATGAGACTGATGAAGATGATGAAGTTTCAGCTTGGGAAGAAATGGTACGTCTCGAAAGTATTGCCTCGATCAGTCAGAAATTAGCCTCTGTCTATCGTGGTAATGCGGAGCCACTAGTCTCTGATGAATGCCATGAATTAGAGCAGATTCGTCCGATCAAGCCTGAAGAATAACAGATCGCAGTGAGGAGTCATTAGCCATATGGCTGGTGACTCCTCACTGCTAAGTGAGACTAGAGCGATTCTGAGTTGAGTGAGATAGCGGCTCAGTGATAAAAAGGGAATAGCAAAAAGTATTAGTTTGTCCCTCATTTTGAAAGGAAAATAATATGTTCGATCCTCTTTTCGCTCGTGCTGGTGTACTATGGTCGGAAATTATCGAGCTGGTTCAAGGTCGAGGCATGGCAGCTAGCTTAGAAAGCTACACTGCGCGGCAATTAACTCGTAATCCTCAGCTAGATCCAGGACAACGCAAATTACTCGTACATCGATTTGCGATCGAGGGTGAAGTTGATGGTAAGACACCATTAGAATTATTTCTTGCCAGTCAGACAGATCTAACTCTGGCAGATCGTCAACTGATTAGCCGTTGGCGACGAAGTTTTGTGGGGTTACTAGCCATCGTGCAGATCTTTCCGAATGGTTTAGAAGTAATGAACTGGCTGACTGCCAAACATTACCGGATCCAGTTTACCGATCTCCCATCCCAAACGGCAATGAGTCGGCTCAAAGTTGGCGAAGTGATTATCGCGCAGATTAGCCCCATTATTGATATCGATTGGGCGATCTTAGCTCCCTGGGTAGCCTTGGGCAGAATTGGTAGACCAAAACTAGCCGTCGCCATCGGTGCTTTTCGTCAAAATTACCCGCATCATCTCTACAGTGATGCCCCCCAACAATTAGCCGCCGCTTGGGAGTCAGTAGCGGTATATCACGATCGATTTGTCGAATTTTTTGGAACCGATGAGATCGCGCTCAATGGTGCTCAATTGCAAACGCAGATTGGTGAATTCCAAAGCTGGATGGTAGACAAACAATTAGAGACAGCCGGAATCGATAAATCGAAATCGCTTGCCGATTTAGCCACCGATGCAGGGGTTGAAGCCGAGGATTTACAAGCTTTGACTACAAGCCTCGGATTGTCCGATGCCGATGCCGCCAAGGGGCAAACAACCGCAATGGGGAAGATGGTATCATCAAAGGTCGAACTTCCTCCACACCTAAAAACGGCAGATGCGGTCACAGCGTTGAGTCATCCTTACTGGGGACAGATGTTTTTAGCCGATTATCCACGACTGAAAACGCTCTTAGCACCTATAGATCCTCAGTACTCGCCGAGCGATCTCAAATTTATTCACAAATGTCTAGCCGATCCGCAGATGAACGCCTTTGTGTGGCGGAGATTAGCCGAGCAGTTGCCGCTACAGTTACAAACAGCGATCGGTCAAAGTTTAGCATTACCCAATTTTAACTTATCAGCACTCGATTCAATCCTAACCAGGTTTAATAAATATCTAGAGCCAGATCTCCCAGATCTAGCCAGCGTTCCGAGCCACTTACACGATTTATTTCAGTCAGCAGTGGTGGAAGTAAGTAAAGAAAAAATCAGACCTAAATCTCAACCGAAAAAGAGTGGATTTGGGACTAAAAGTTAAGAATCGATCGACTAGCCTCACATCAGCGGTTTCAATCGGAGGCATTTTAGATGTAGCAACTTGGGTTATCCAAGCGCAATAATCAGCCGATTTGCTAAAACATCGCCGAGTCAGACAGTAACAGGGAATTGATATTCCTGATAAACTAGAGAATGGAGCAACCCTGACATCAGTCGAAACAGACGAGGCTTCCAGTTGTATGGAGCTACCTTGAGTGAATAATAACAGCCCTAATCTATTTCAAATCAACCTACCCCGATTCCAATCTTGGCTGACCATTGTAGCAATCTGTCTATTATTGGGTAGTCTAGGATTAGGATGGTTAGTAAAAGCCGCATCGATCGCGATCGGATTGGTGATTATTACCCCCGTTGTCGGATTTTTGGGCTTCTTTTGGTGGTTGCGCCGTAGTGTCGTCCAAGCTGAATGTCCAGTTTGCAACTATCCTTTGCAAGGCATCAATGGCAACGAGATCCAATGTACCAACTGTGGTGAATTGCTCAATGTCGATCGAGGTATACTGATCCGTCAGACCCCAGCAGATACGATCGATGTGATTGCAGTTGAAGTAATCCAGGATTAGGGGACAGGAGATAGAGAAGTAGTTATCTGCACGTCCATTTTAATCCCTATGTCGATTTGAGACTCTTCTATAGATACCTAAACCCTAGCCATATGACCTCCCCACAACCCCAGAATTGGAAACGTCGCCTCCAAGATTTGAAGATCGACATCGAACGAGTCACATCAGGATCGCCAAAATCCGATCTCAACCAAATTGAAGCTGATGCCCCTTTTGGATTGGATGCGCTCCAGCAAGGCTATCAACAGTTTCTGAGCTGGTTTAATGGCATTCCGGCTAGTGGTAAGCTACTAGCGATCGCTGGTGGTGGATTATTGAGCCTGACTCTGATCAAAACTGTCTTTCAACTGGTAACTTCGCTGATTACTCTCTCAGTCTTTGGAGTCATCCTGTATCTAGTTTATCGGTTTTGGATTTTGCCCAAAGGGGAGTAATCGGGAAGCAGTTAAATTAATAGATAGTTGATAGTTGGTACTTCGACTACGCATTGCCTACGGCAGGCTAACGCCAACAGTACAAGTAATTGGGTTATCCTACTGAGGATTTCAACCCCGATTTTTAGTTAAAATACAAAACTCAATCTAGATAGAATTGCCAGATCCGTAACGATCTAGCAATTCTTGGCTGAAGAGTGGGTACTATAGAGATAGAGCGTTTTTTGGATTGTCAGCTCATGCGATCGATCGAAATCGTTGCTACCTGACTCATACCCAGTTCTCGATGTGGCTTTAAGACATTAAAGCTTCTTCTGGATGTAAGAGAGTAGATAGCTGTTTGACACCACGTTGGAGATGACGAGTAACAGTCATTGGGCTGACACCGATTCTTTTGGCAGCTTCCTTGCGGGGTAATCCCTTGATATAGACAAATTCGATCGCTTGTTTAGTCTTAGATTCGAGTTCAGAAATAGCACCTTCTAGTTGTTGGCGTTCTTCCTCTAGATATTGACGCTGTTGTTCGCGGCTATCTGGGAGACTATCACCGAGAGTAACCGGACAGTCCAACATTTGACCGACAGTAGCATCTAGACTCAAAGCTTGACGATTGTGCTCTGCTGCTTGGGTTTCACGCCATTCGTTGACAGATACATTCAGAACAGCCGCAATCTCTTCATCCCGAACTTTTCGACCCAACTTAGCTGTCAGTTGTTGGCGGACTTTTTCGCCCTCTTTTTGGAGTTCTTGCCAACGACGAGGAATCTTCAGCACACTACTCTTATCGCGGAGGAAGTGCAAGACTTCACCTCTAATGTAGGGCACAGCAAAAGAGCTAAATGCACAACCCTGGTGGGGATTAAAGCGTTCGATGGCGCGAATCAAGCCTAAATAACCAATCTGCTCTAAATCTTGATAAGGTTCTGCACACTGACGACCGATGCGGTGAGCGATTTGTCTGACCAGACCAGCATTCAGTAATACTAATTGATTGCGAACTTTGATACTTGGCTGTTGAAAGTAGTTCATCAACAAGGACATCGATTCGGAATGAGCAGAAGCTGGAGTAGCCATCGTTTGAGCAACCTTTGTTAAGATAGATGCTGTCTGATTGATGCAATCTGGATAGATTTGGGCATAATCACAACAGAGGGATCGGATGGGAAATCGGCGGTTAGTAGAAAAAATAAATCTTGGTGTAGATTCGATCCACTTGTTTTTCTCCACAGCTACATTGTTCTGCACATACCCCCATTACCAACAGCGTCGATCCACGGAAATACTGTCAGGTGTTTTTTTGTTAAGTACGTGAATTTACGTACAGATCCGCACTACGCTATTGACGCTCCAACAATAATTGACGATTCGATGGCTACTACCTGCGATCGCTAAATCGCATCCTCAGCTTATAAAGTCAGTGGATTTTTGTAGCAACTAGATTCAGCATTACTCAACGCAGGGACGACTCATCAATTTGTCCTCCCTTGAGTAGCACCAAGCATTTTGATTCCCTTCTTGCACGAGGTAAACAGATCTAAATGAGATCGATCGACATAACTTGAATGAGCAGGAGGTAAAAATTTCAGGTAAACTAGTAATCTGTCAACCTCACATCCTCTTGTCGTGAAGAGGAGCCAGAGATTATGGTCAAAAAAACCGAACCAACACAAACTGAGCCAGCAAATGCCGAATCGACATCTGGCTTCAATCCGGTTCAACTCATCCAAGACAGTAAAGCCGAACTCACACGAGTAATTTGGCCCAGCCGTCAACAACTGATTAGTGAGTCCCTAGCTGTAATTGCGATGGTGTCTCTATCAGCTACGACCATTTATTTGGTGAACAATTTGTTTAGTTGGGCTGCTGCCAAGGTGTTTGTATGAGTTATCTTGCAGACGAATCAGATGAAGACATCGACCGACAAGGTTCTGGGAGTAAAGTCAAGGAACCAGCTCGATGGTATGCCGTCCAAGTGGCATCTGGCTGTGAAAATCGCGTCAAAATTGACTTGACACAGCGGATTCACTCCTTTAGCATGGGCGAACGCATCTACCAAATCGAGATTCCCCAAACTCCCACCATCCGACTCAAAAAAGATGGTACCAAGACACCCGCCGAAGAAAAAGTTTTCCCAGGCTATGTCCTAGTTAGTATGTCGATGGATGATGACGCATGGCAGGTAGTCAAAAATACCCCCAACGTCATTAATTTCGTCGGCTCAGAACAAAAACGCGGTTACGGACGCGGACGCGGACACGTCAAACCACTACCTCTTTCTCGTGGTGAGGCAGACCGGATCTTCAAACAAGCTCTCGAACAAGAGCCAGTAGTGAAGACAGATCTGACCGAAGGCGATAAAATAATGGTAATGTCTGGTCCATTTAAGGACTTTGCAGGTGAGGTCGTCGAAGTAAGCCCCGAACGGAGTAAACTAAAAGCCTTGCTCTCTATCTTCGGGAGAGATACCCCCGTAGAACTCGAATTCAACCAAGTCCAAAGACAGGGCTAATAAACACATCCAATGGCAAAGAAAGTAGTCGCAATTGTTAAGCTAGCACTGAATGCTGGTAAAGCTAACCCCGCACCTCCAGTCGGCCCCGCACTGGGTCAACATGGTGTGAATATCATGGCATTCTGTAAAGAATATAATGCCAAAACTGCCGAGCAAACTGGTACAGTAATTCCTGTAGAAATTTCGATCTTTGAAGATCGCAGTTTCACATTTGTACTGAAAACACCACCTGCTTCGGTATTGATCAAGAAAGCCGCCAAAATTGAAGCTGGTTCCAACGAACCAAACAAGAAAAAGGTCGGTCAAATCACCACAGTGCAATTGCAAGAAATCGCGCAAATTAAATTACCCGATCTCAATGCTAACGACATTGATGCAGCAATGAAAATCGTTGCTGGTACCGCCCGAAACATGGGTGTTGCGATCGTTGACTAGTTTTTTATCCACTATATATTGGGGGAGAGGAAAACCCTCGTTATTCACCCCAGGAGCAATTATGACCAAAAAGTATTCCCGTCGTTATCAAGAACTAGCGAAAAAGATCGAGGATCGTGCCTACGATCCCCTCGAAGCCATGAAACTGATCAATGAGACAGCCACCGCTAAATTTGCGGAATCTGCTGAAGTTCACGTGCGGCTGGGTATCGATCCTAAGTATACCGATCAACAATTACGGACGACGGTGGCGTTGCCTAAAGGTACCGGACAAACAATCCGCGTTGCAGTGATCGCCCGTGGTGAAAAAGTGGCAGAAGCCGCTGCTGCTGGTGCAGATATCTCTGGTTCTGAAGAATTAATCGCTGAAATTCAAGGTGGAATGATGGATTTCGATCTGTTGATCGCCACACCTGATATGATGCCCCAAATCGCCCGTCTAGGACGAGTTCTCGGCCCACGCGGTCTGATGCCTTCGCCTAAAGCTGGGACGGTAGCAACCGATCTAGCTGCGGCGATCGCGGAGTTCAAAGCTGGTAAATTAGAATATCGTGCTGACAAATCTGGGATCGTGCATATTCTCTTTGGTAAGGCGGCATTCGCTCCTGAAGACCTCCTAACCAATCTCAAGGCGTTCCAAGAGAGTATCGATCGAAATCGTCCTTCTGGGGCTAAGGGTCGGTTCTGGCGCAGTATGTATGTCTCTGCAACGATGGGGCCATCGATCGAAATCGACATCAGCGGTCTGCGCGACATGAAAAATGAATAATTAGTAGATTCATCTATTGGTTAAAGGTACTAAAAGGAGGGGTGAGTTTGAAACTTATTCCTCCTTTTTTAGGTATTGTTGTCAGTTTCTCGATCGAATATTTTTTAAGGGCACAAACCCAACTTTTTAGAAAAGTTGGGTTTGGATAGCAGTATAATTAAGAGCCGATGTAAATGGTAATCAATCAAGGTGATATATACTGGATTTCATTAGATGTACCAGGTGATTCAGAACCAGGCATTACCCATCCCCATGTCGTAATTCAGAATAATATCATCAACCGTAGCCGGATTGATACTCTCGTTGTTTGTGGATTGACAACAAATGCAAAACGGGCAAAATCACCTGGTAATGTACTGTTAGAAATTGGTGAAGCAAATTTACCCAAGCAAAGTATCGTAGTCGTTTCACAAGTATCTACAGTCGATAAATCGCAGCTAGGTGATTATATAGGATCCCTAACTCAGGAGCGAATAAATCAGATATTTGCTGGGATGCAGTTTCTCCAAAAGATGACTGAACATCAATCAGCTACTAAATTGAAAATCAATAAAATTCATCATGTTGCTATCATTTGCTCTGACTATAGCAAGTCAAAAAAATTTTATGTCGATATTCTCAAGTTTTCAATAATTAATGAGACTTATAGAGCTGAAAGAGATTCGTACAAGCTAGATTTGAAGGTGTCCGATCGCGATACCTTAGAATTATTCTCATTTCCATCTCCACCCCCAAGACCGAGTAAACTAGAAGCCTGTGGGCTTAGACATCTAGCTTTTGAAGTAGATAATATCGAAGAAAATGTCGATTGTTTAGTTTCACAAGGAGTTAATGTTGAGCCAATTAGGATTGATGAGATAACGGGTAAGAAATTTACTTTTTTTAAAGATCCAGATGATTTACCTCTGGAAATATATGAGATGTAAACTTAATTTTATTTTTTTAAAAAACTCGCTATTGATACTTTGTCTCGTACATCGTCTGTTTGTGAGTAGTGCCCACCCTATGCGCTTATTGTTTCTGGTAATACGCGTATATTGCCGATATATCCTGCGCTTTGAAGATCTGACAGAGGGACTTTCCCTTTGGAAATCTGAATAAGAGACTTAATCAGACTTTTAACCGATTCAAAATTCAAATTAGATACGTAGGACGCAAAAGCTATAGATGGATGGGTATCTGTAAGCGAGGAATAATAGAAAAAGTTTGTCTGATTGGCATCTTCGTTTAAACTATCGATCTCTACTGTTATTTTACTATTTGACACGAGTGCTATTAATCGAATACCTCGCTTTAGAGGGATAGTTGAACCTGTTGATTGAGATGGGCAGAAAGATTCGATTTTGACGGGATAATTGTCATTGACTGCCAATAAATATTCGTCAATGATTTCTACTATTTGACCAATTTCAGAATGGTGCATGACTGTTATCTATTAAATCAAAATTTATAACTAATTTTATCCTTAGTTTCCATAACTTTTCCAGTCGCGAACCAATCATCGAGGATTTCTTTAATCTCTGGCTCACTCGGCTGATATTTAGTTAAAGCTGATTTGAGATATGTATGTAAAGTCGCTCTTTTTTTCGGTCGGCTTTTGAGAACTACGGCGGATAATTTAGTAAAGGCAAGATCGGCTAGAAAATCTTTAGAGTGAGTGACTACATCCGATCGACCAGACAATAATGCCAGATTTTCGATGCGGCGACAGGAGATGCCCAATTTGGCTAGATGTTGAATCAGCGGATCGAAACCGCGATCGCGTGAAAGAATTACATAATTAGATGTGGGAGATTTGAGGCTAATTTGACCCAGATAAAAAACAATATGAAAATCTAAAGCATTTGGGCCGATGCCTTCCACCCCAATCCACTCCACCGCTGCACCCAATTGATGCGCCTCTCTGACTAGATCGAAAGGAATCTTAACTTGAGCGCATCCCACAAAGATGAAGATTCTCAGATTGGGTTGTTGGAGGCTCGATAGGCTGACTTGAGTAACATTCTCATAGTCGATAAAAAGTACTGTAGCTGGATCGAGTTTTTCGACTGGGGGGGGATTCATTTAGCCTAAATTCAGTGAGTTTACAGGTACTTCATCCCACGAGCCGACTGTCCGTAGCCTAGCAACCCAGCCTAGTTGCTTTTGCTCGGTGGTGAGATTTTGCTCGAAAGATTCATGACAGTCTCTCGCCAATTCTTCGCTGCGAGAAGCAATGCAGGCATACATTAAGCCGCCAGGATCTAATTGTTCGTTTACCCAGATTGTTAGCATCAACTTTGGTTCCTGCTGTGTTGTATTCATCAGATTTTAGTCAGTTTGAGATTTTGCGGCAATACTAGCTAGTATTTCGGCTGTCATTCGGCAAGTTTTCCAGTCTGGTAAAATGGTCGCACCGAGACTTTGATAGAACTCGATCGCGTTTTGATTCCATTCCAGTACAGACCATTCTAGCCGCCCACAACCGCGATCGTGTGCGATTTTGGCAATAGCGTTCATCAGAGCTTTCCCCACCCCTTGGCGGCGATATTCGGGCTGGACAAAGACATCTTCCAGATGGATTCCTGGCTGGGTGAGGAAGGTAGAGTAGGTAGGGAAAAATAATCCAAATCCAACTACTTGGCGATCGAATTCGGCTACGATGGCTTCAGCACAAGGTCGATCGCCGAATAAATGCGATCGCAATAGCTCGGTATTTCCAGTCACTCGATCGCTAAGTTGTTCGTAGGCTGCTAAACCTAAAATCAGCTCGAAAATCGCATCGATATCTTTTGATTGAGCAAGGCGAATGTTCAGCATTGGGTTAGGTATTAGTTTGCTTTGTTCCTAGTATCAAATTAAAGATCTAGGTTAGTGAGTGAATGGTGAATGGAGGGACGATAGGTTGTTTATCGATTGGAGTGGAAAGGTAGTAGTCTATTTTTCATGACCAAAATTCAATTATTAATTATCAACTATCAACTAAGCTACCATCCTTGTTGCTCTACCAAGTCGATACAAAGCTGATTGATAGCGGGTAAATCGGGATGAGAGCGGAGGCTTGAAGTATCATATGCTCGATCGAGTTCGGCAACCAAATCGTCAGCGATCTTTTTCACTTGTTCATAGGTCAACTCTCCATGTAAAATTGCTTTGAGTTCATCAGCATCGCCGACATCCTGCCGATCGACAAATACTTCACCCGATCGTAAAATCTCTAAGCCACTGCGTAGTAATCTGATACAGTGCATCGCGTGTTTGAGATCGAAACCCGATTGTCTTTCCATCCCCGCACGAGTAGGATTACGATTAGTTTGCCAGGATTGGTAAGCATTCCATTCCCGTAGGGCATTTTGGTATTGCTGACTTTTTTGGAGTAGCTTGATAAAGTTGCCGCGACTATTCGTGAGATTTTGGGTGTATTCTAAAACATCATCAGTGAGATTATGTTGCTTCAACAGTCCCTTATAGTCGATATCTCCAGTTAACAATCGATGCAACTCTTGAGCCTCCGCTAGATACTCAATTTTCCCGCGTACCAACCCATACAAATATTCGAGGAAAGCGTGTAACTCTTCCTTACTTAATGGACGTTCGGCGGTGAGTCCAAATTTTTCAGGCGTTGGTTGTTCCTGTGGTGGATTGAGCAACCATTTTCGATGAGACTCAATCTTTTTGATTTGAGCGAAAGCATAACCAGAATATGTATGTTTCACCCGTTTGCTCAGGAACATCTGACGATGTTGGATGAGATATTCACCGACTTTAGTTTTGACTGGATACTGTTTGAGCCATAGCAACTCTAAAATATTCGGGTTTGCTCCAGCCAGGAGCTGAATAAACTTTTTCAGTTCATAAATAACTGTATCTTTCTGTCCGTCGAGAAATTCAAAAATCCCAGGTTCGGTATCCCAACCACCATCTTTTTGCTCAACTTTATCAAAACCTAAATAATATGGCTTCCTAGCAATAAATACTCCCCGATAATCAAGATCGGATTCGGGACGGCTCAACCCATAGCCATGACTACCAGCTAAACCAATCAGGATCGTGCGTTGTTCGACTTCTAGACGTTGCATAAGTTATTCCCTTCTTGGTGTCAAATTAGACATTTAGCGTGGGGGATGAGTGGATGGTGGATGGTGGATGGTGAATGGCTTGCACTGAGCGTAGCCGAAGTGTGGATGGCGATCTCTATCTCTTGAGTGGGAAGGGAGTAGGCTTGAGAGATTAGCTTCAGATGAACAACAGCGATCGATTATGCACTGGCTGATTGATGTAAAATCAATCGATTACCGTCAGGATCGTAGGCGTAGATTTCTCGCCCATGAGAGGCTGTGGTAACTTGTCCTAACGGGGGATAGCCGAGTTGAGCTAGCTTGTCGATCGATCGACCTAAATTATCTACCTCCAGACACAGACTCATCCCACTCTGACTAGGATGCCCAAATTCATCGCGATTGCTGGGCTTTGGGCAAAAAATCCCCAACCGCACCCCAGCAATGGCAAACTCAGCATATACATGCGGAATATATGGCTGGGGAGTAACTGCCAAAAATTGGGTGTAGAATTCTACTACTAAATCGAAATTAACACTCGCGATCGTAACCAAAGCAGCAGTGAACATAAATAATTCAACGAAAATTTTGTCTGCTCATCAACCCTAAAGCAGGGTAAGGCAGATCTTCCCTAATATGATAATTGACTAAAACCCAGATGGGGAGTAGTGCCTAGATTAATAGATCGAGCTTAATGCCCAATCTATTAAAACTCTCTTCAATTTTCTATCTCCCATTTTCCCTTGTTTTGACTATTTACCAGTGTTCAAATGGGTTTATAATTGCTACGCTTGGTGAACTATATAGAAATAAAGACAACTCGCACACTACAGTGTAACAACATTGGGCGGGGTGACTGGGGAGCAATCATAAGTTATGGAATTGGCACAGCGCATCACCGGAATTAAACCATCTGTTACCCTCGCTATTGCTGCGATGGCTAAGGCAATGCAGCAAGATGGCAAGGACATCTGTAGTTTTAGTGCGGGGGAGCCTGACTTTGATACTCCAGAGCATATTAAAGAGGCTGCCAAGCAAGCATTAGATCGCGGTAAAACCAAGTATGGTGCGGCGGCTGGCGAACCCCAGCTCCGCGAAGCGATCGCGCACAAGCTTCAGCGCGATAATAATTTAAACTACAGTGCTGCCAATATTTTAGTCACCAATGGCGGCAAGCATTCACTCTACAATCTGATGGTGACACTGATCGATCCTGGTGATGAGGTGGTAATTCCGGCACCATTTTGGTTGAGTTATCCCGAAATGGTTAAATTGGCAGGTGGTGTTCCCGTCATTATAGATACCGATAGTAGCACCGATTATAAAATCTCACCCGCAGCCCTCAACGCTGCAATTACCCCCAAGACTAAGTTATTCATCCTCAACTCTCCTTCAAATCCTTCCGGCGTAGTCTATACTCGGACTGAGTTACAGGCTTTGGCAAAGGTAATCGTCGATCGAGATATCTTGGTCGTCTCTGATGAGATCTATGAGAAAATCATTTACGATGGGGTCGAACAAGTCAGTATTGGTGCCTTGGGTGAGGACATTTTTCAGCGGACGATTATTAGTAATGGATTTGCTAAAGCGTACTCGATGACTGGTTGGCGCGTTGGTTATCTAGCTGCACCAGTTGCACTGATTCAAGCCGCTAGTGCCCTCCAGGGGCATAGTACGTCGAATGTATGTACTTTCGCTCAATATGGAGCGATCGCCGCTCTAGAAGGCTCTCAGGACTGTGTGGAAACCATGCGCCAGGCATTTACCCTGCGTCAACAGACGATTTTAGAGCATCTCCAGGCAATTCCTGGTTTAACTTGTGCCAAGCCAGACGGAGCTTTTTATCTGTTTATTAATATTGGTAATACAAATATTAAATCTTTAGATTTTTGTCAGCAATTACTCGAACAGCAGCAAGTCGCAACCATCCCCGGACAACCATTTGGTGCAGATGACCATATTCGGATCTCTTATGCTACAGACTTAATTACAATCGAGAAAGGAATGGACAGGTTAGCTAAATTTGTGCGATCGCAGATCTAATCCAATAGATGAGGTTCAACTAATTGTTTTCTGTCCATGTGGGCAATTTTGGCTTCACGTCTTTCCTAACGGGTGAGACTCGCTTGACGCGCACTCACCCTAAACTGAAGTTCCCTTTATTATCTTTAAGAGCTTGCGCTCAAGGCGGCGTAAAGACTTCAACCCTCTAATCCTTTCGGAATAGTTGCTTAGAAACAAACCGCACCACACAATTCCTCCTGTCGATCGATCCTACGATAGTCACGATCTCAAAGCTGGTCTGAAATTGCAGCAGACCCATCGATCGATCCTCGCTAATTGTTAGCAATTTACTACCAAATTTCGATCGCGTTTGCATGATACAAAAGATGAGGATTTGGGGAATAGTAAAGATTGAGACAGTTAGTTGAAGCGGTGAGCCATAAATTGCCGATTTAGGCTTGTCAGTGTTGAAGCTGAGATCGAAAGATCTGGGTTTTCGATCCAAGCTACAATTATTACCAATCACATCAAATTCACAATGCTGCTCATATCGTCCCAATCAGTGGAGCCAGACGATCGGCAACAACTATACTGACAGAGAATCGATAGGCGGATCGCCGCCTGAGTGAGGGAATGAAGTCTTAATCGGGAGTCGGGGATGCTGGATGCGATCGTACACAATCTAGAAAAAAGCAATCACATTGCCAGAATTAAAAAGCTGGTGTTTTGTGCTTGTACCAATAATTGGAGTAATGAAGCTCAACAACTAAGTACGGTTAAGTTTAAAAGTTATCTCCAACAATTGCGAGATCGCCATGCTTCGGTAGTAGAGCTAAAATATCTGCTTTATCGAATTGTAATTAGGCTCAATCACAGTACTAATTATTATACTGTTGCTAACTTTCTGTGTCAGGAAATGGAGCCACTGTATACTTATCCGTCCACAGGGGCAACAATTGGTGAGGGTGTCGAGCAAGATAGCCCCAGTGTGTTGCCAGGTCGAGCCATGTGGGGCAAAGAAGTCATCTTTATGGTGGAAGAAACTCAGTTAGGAACTGTACTCCAAGTAGAGATGACGGTATTGGCGGCTAATGGTCAGTTACTGACACAAATAATCGTAACTTTACCCGATCTGGCTCAAATGATGACCCAGTATCAAGAATGGCAAGCTCGATATCGTCGTCTAGACCCACACAATCACCGCTTGATGAGTAGTAAAGCGGTCAGTTTAGTTCCAGAGCGAATTAATGATTGCTTGGATGCTGGCGCGATGCTACAGGCAAACCTGCATCAATGGTATAGTTCTCCAGGATTCCAAACGATCCGCGAACAGCTAGCAACAACCGTCGATCCCGACATGGAGATCGATATTGTGGTTCGCAGCCGTTCCAAGGCATTATCAAGATTGCCCTGGAATTCGATCTGGCAACCATTGCTCGATCGATATCCCCAATCTGAGGTTAGCGTTGAACTGACTCCAACGATTTCGGCAAGTGCTGTCGCTGATGAACAATTGCAGATATCGGTACTATGCGTCCTCACCAGTGCTCAAGGGATTAAACTCGATCGCAGTAAAGAATATTTAGACGCTCTACCCTATACTCAATCAGAGTTTCTCGTCGCACCCACGCACGATGATTTTGTCAATCTAGTCACTCAGAAGCCTCTAAGCGTGCTATTTTTTAGCAGTTATATTTCCGGCTACCTCCCCAACAATCGAATCTATATCAATCACCACGATACGATCGGGATTACTGAATTCAAGTATCGAATTCGGACTGCCGTTCAACGGGGGTTAAAATTACTGATTCTCAACTGTGGCGAGGGTTTGGAGCTTGCTAGCGAACTAGTAGATCTTCAGATTCCCAATCTGATCGTGATGCGAGAAGCCGTCCAAGATCAAGTCGCTCAGGAATTTGTCAAACTCTTGCTCAAGGCTTTCTCCAGCGGTAAATCTCTACAGCTATCCGTCAGAGATGCTAGAGAGCGGTTAGTCGCGATCGAAAAGGTCGTCCCAGCAGCTAGTTGTCTCCCCACGATCTGCCAGCAGATTTCCGCCCCAGCATCAAGCTGGAATCGACTCGCACATGTTGCGCTCAAGCCCGCCGAACTATTAGAAATTTCTCAAAGCTGGGCTAAGACTGAAGCCACAGGGATGATTGCTCAGGCAGATCTAGAGCGGGGATTGCCACTAGCCACAATCGTCCCAAAAATCCCTTACGATCGAATCGAACTGAGAGATCGACTCACGGGATACTTTAGTGAAGTGTACGCTCTTGCCCTCAGTAATGATGGTCAGTGGTTGGTGAGCGGACATGGCGATATTACTCACATCGATGATGCCGTAAAGGTCTGGCGGCTGTCAGATGGCAAGTTAATTCACAATTTGCTAGGTCATAGCCACTGGATCTATGGTGTGTTGCTGACTGCTGATGCCGAGACAATTATCAGTGGTAGTCTGGATGGGACAGTTCAATGGTGGCAACTCACAACTGGGACAAAGTTACCCCAGCTACTAGACAACAAATCTGCTGTCAATGCGATCTCTTTGACGAGTGATGGACAAAGATTGGTCACTGGCGGCAACGATGCGATCCTCAAGATCTGGCAGCCCCAAAATGGTCTATTAATCCATCAATGTTCGGGTCATCTCCAAAATGTTACTTGTGTAGCAACTCACAGCCAAACTCAGTTAATTGCTAGTGGGAGCAGCGACTATACCGTTAGGTTGTGGCATCTTCAGGAAGGGCGATTGCTCAAAACATTATTAGGGCATAGTGGTCGAATCAGTAGTATCGCCATTACGCCAGATGGTACCAAGATTGTCAGTGGTAGTCATGATGGTACGCTCAAAATTTGGGAAGCAGCTACAGGTAGCTTAATCGATACGTTGACTGGACATTCCAAAGCGATCGGGTGTGTCGCAATTTCACCGGACGGTCAAACCATTGTTAGTGCTGGTGACGATCGCACTGTCAATATCTGGAATCTCAGCGATGGAAAGCTTTTACATACACTCTCTGCTCACGATCGAGCAATATTGTCAGTAGCAATTAGTGCTGATAGTCGGACGATCGCGACAGGTAGCTATAGTGAGGTTCAAGTTTGGCGAGTTCCCTCTACTTAATTAACTCAGATCTTGCACCAATACATAAAGACTAGTAAATGCAGAGATCTTAGGGTGCCCCTCGTGGGCACCCCTCTACAGGTTAATTGTGTAGGGGTGCCCCTCGTGGGTACCCTATATCTACGATTAGCACTAGTATTTTAAACTGTCTTGACGCGCTAAACCCTCGGGGAACCCTACTGCAAGAGCGCGTCGCTGGTGCAAGATGTGAGTTTATCTAGTCATCGATCGCACTGAGTAAAACTTCCTTGAGTGTCAAATCTTCCATATCATTCATCGTCATCGTATCGACGATATCGAACTTAGCTCCAGCACGTCCGAGATCGTCATCGAGGATTTTTAAAAACTTGGTTGCGGCTTCATCCGTCCCCACCTGAAGAAACGAAATCCCCAATTCCGCATCTCGATCGAGTTTCTGAGTGGCATCGAGAATCACCTGCATGACCGCCTTGCGATCGTCTGGCTCTCCATCCGTCACAACTAAAATAATCTCCCCATTAGCCGGAGTTTTGCCCTGAGCTTTCCGCTGAAAGTAACTATTTAACGCATCAGTTAACACCCCTGCTAAATCTGTCCTGCCCGAAGGATCGTTTTCTTGGAAAATTGTGGCAACCTTGGCAGCAGTGACATTATCGTAGCGTTTGAACTTACCAGAAAAAAGATAAACTGTGATTCCGTCGGGGTCTAATTCTTCACATTTGTGAGCTAGAGCCAATGCCGATTCCTGCATAATTTGCCAGCGACTAGCCCCACCTGGCTTATCTTTGGTGGACATACTGCCGCTCTTGTCAATAATCAAAGTATAGTCTCGGTTTAACATAGGAAAATTCTCAATACGATCATCTTAGCTTACCCACAGCGAAGCTCCAACTACCTCCGTAATATCTGCCCGTGCGCTCATTGTAGAGAAGGGAAGGGAATTAAGTCTTACTGGGCTTGAGATGTAAGCTGTAAATAGAGTCCGGCAGTTTCAACAGAGAAAGTATCTTCAGTGGGTAATTCATAGGCTCGAATTAGATGCCTTCCTAGCTTTTCTTCGATTTCTTGGCAAGCTTCTCCCTGCAAGCCAAATTGTTCCACAGCACGAGCTAAACGATCGTCTGTGACATCTTTTTCCCCAATAGACCAGTCAGTAAGTTCCAATGTTATTCGGTGTGTCTTGACCCAGGTTTCGGCTGCACATAAGCGATGATCTGATTGGCTAATGATGTATATCAACAGCAATACGCTCAATTGACCATAGCTCAGACCCCGATGATTACCATGCGGTTGTTTGAGTTGTTGGTCAATCCACTTGGCAACTTCCATTTGTTTGAGCAATGCTGCAATCAAGGGAATATCATCAATCCGCTCTGAACTAATTTCCATGCGTGGCATCTGGCAATTTCAAAAACTGCTAATAGCCTACCTTGCAACTGCCCATCTTGCTGACAGGCTGTCAAGAATTGTCCGATACTTTACCCCTCAAGGCTTTAATTCTTCTTCCCTTTCTAAAATGAGCGCACGGGCAGTATCAAGGTTAGATGTAAATTATATCCCCGACTTCTTCAAAGAAGTCGGGGATATATTCTAGAAGTCGGGGTTATTAAAGTAATCACCATCCCCTATCCCCTTCCTAACCCTTAACCCCACTACTAGTAGCAGTCGGTACGATGTATCGCTGCACGAACATAAATAAGACTAAGACAGGCGCGATCGAAATTACCGCACCAGCCGCTACCAACCGCCAATTTAACCCAAATGCACCCTCGGCTAATTTAGCCACCCCTAATGGGAGAGTGTAATAAGTATCATCCTGAAGCACGATTAATGGCCATAAGAAATCACTCCAAGCACCAATAAACACAAAAATTGCGAGGGTGACTAGTGCGGGACGAATTGCAGGTAACATCACACTCCACCAAATCCCAATTTCCCAACAACCGTCCATTCTGGCAGCTTCTTCGAGTTCCTTTGGTACGGATTGGAAGGCTTGACGAAGCAAGAATATCCCAAAAGCTGAAGCGAGATTAGGTAATATTACTCCTAAATAAGTATTAACTAATCCCAACTCAACCACGATGATATATAGCGGAATCATCACGATCTGAAATGGGATCGTAATCGTCGATACCACGAGCGTAAAAATTAGCTCTTTGCCTTTAAATTCTAATCTAGCTAAAGGATAGGCTGCCAACGCACAAAAAATTAAATTAACGACCACACTCAAAATTGCCACTACACTACTATTAAATAAATAGCGTCCAAAATCATTACTTTGCCACACAGTAATAATGTTTTCGATTGTTGGATGACTCGGTAATAATTGGGGTGGAGATTGGAAGATATTTTCATCGGCTGATTTGAGTGCCGTACTTAATAACCAGAGTAAGGGAAATAACATCAAACTAGCGATCGCACTCAATCCACCATAAATTCCAACTAATCTCACTGTTGGGGATTGCCAAAAAGTAGCTTGTACAGAACGAAGTGGTAATTTTGGCATAAGGCGATCGATTCTTTTGCTCCAACTATAGCGATCCTAAATCAGATCCTGGCGATCGAATACTGGTGCTCATGCGGCTTACGCCTAACACACCCTACCTCAATATAGCTTCTCATTCAGAATTGCTATCCGTCAATCAGATGAACCATTACCGATTCTACGCCGATTCGTTCACAAAGTGTCTCTCTAGACAAACCGTCTTTACTACTCAGCTAAGTGTACTCATGTCTAGCACCCATCTTTTGTCCCCTAATTTCGATCGATCGTACTCAAAAAAGGGTAATCTATAGTAACGGTATTTTAATAATTGTAAATTTTATTTACAACTTGCCATCATTCTGAGCAAGGTATATCATTAACACAATGAGTATTTATACCTATAGATTAAATATTATCATTGTCTTGCAGTGAAGTGTCCGACTCGATCCTCATCGCCTATCTATGATTTCTGAATTTCCCTGGTTGACTGCGATTATTGCATTTCCGCTCATAGCTGCCTTAGCTATTCCCGTACTACCAGATCCAGATGGTAAAAATGTGCGGCTCTACGCACTGGGCGTGGGAATCTTAGAATTGGGTTTAATTATCTATACATTCGCCACACAGTACGATATCGATGACTCTAGCCTCCAGTTAGTCGAACGCTATAGCTGGGTACCACAACTAGGCTTAAATTGGTCTGTCGGTGTAGATGGTTTGTCTATGCCCTTAGTTGTTTTGACAGGCTTTGTGACGACTCTGGCTACCTTTGCTGGCTGGAATACTACGATCAAACCGCGCCTGTTTTTCAGCTTGATGCTGGTAATGTACAGTGCCCAGATTGCCGTATTTCTCGCCCAGGATCTACTGATGTTCTTCATGCTGTGGGAGTTGGAGCTGGTTCCAGTTTATTTACTGATCTCGATTTGGGGTGGCGCGCAAAGGTTCTACGCGGCAACTAAATTTATTCTGTATACCGCCCTAGCTTCAATTTTTATCCTTGTCGCTGCATTAGCGTTGGCTTTCTATGGAGATACTGTTACTTTTGATTTCACGGCATTAGGGCTGAAAGAATACCCGATCGAGTTAGAATTACTAGCCTATACAGGTTTCCTGATTGCCTTCGGTGTGAAACTGCCAATTTTTCCATTCCATACTTGGCTACCAGATGCACACGGCGAAGCTCCAGCACCTGGTTCGATGATTCTGGCTGGGGTATTGCTAAAGATGGGTGGTTACGCATTGATTCGCTTGAATGCCGAAATGCTCCCCCATGCTCACGTTTATTTCGCTCCGGTACTTGCAGTGTTGGGTGTAGTCAATATTGTCTATGGTGCATTAGCCGCTTTTTCCCAAGACAATCTCAAGCGTCGTCTGGCTTATTCTTCCATTTCTCACATGGGATTTGTGCTGATTGGGATTTCTTCCTTCACCGCTTTGGGTATCAATGGCGCAATGCTGCAAATGATTTCGCATGGGCTGATTGCTGCTGCACTATTTTTCCTATCCGGGGTGACTTACGAGCGGACACACACACTGTCGATGGACAAGATGGGTGGGATTGCCAAATCTATGCCCACAACTTATGCTCTATTTACGGTGGCATCGATGGCATCCCTCGCATTACCAGGGATGAGTGGCTTTGCTGGCGAATTGACAATTTTCCTCGGCTTAACAACTAGCGATGTATACAGCGATGGGTTTAAAACTGCACTCATTTTCTTATCTGCGGTTGGCTTGTTGATCACACCGATTTACTTACTATCAATGTTACGACGGGTATTCTTTGGCAAACAGCTCGAATCGATCGATAAGCCTTGGCTGGATGCCAAACCTCGCGAATTATCGATCGCAATGTGCTTGCTCATACCGATTATTGGGATTGGATTGTATCCAAAAATTGCAACTCAAACCTATGATACTACGACGGTTGCAGTAGCAGCTCATCTGCGATCGGCACAGCCTACGATCGCTACTGCTAATAATTCTAGCTTACACGCTCGTACAGCTTGGACTCAGACAACGATCTCAGCACCCACTATTCCGAGTAAATTAGTAAGTATCATCGATCGAACGAAGGAATGATGCCAAGTATAGTCAGCTCCATTAGGATGCCGAGGAGGCTCAAGCACAGATTGCTTTTGTCGATCGTATCCTCATCAATTAAACTGATTTAGTCACTCCCGCAGAATTAGATAAACTGGAGCAGAACATCAGGGGGATGAATGCGATCCCCAAAATTTATCGGACTCAAAATGCTAACATCGACATGGACGCTATCTTGGGTTCGATCGGTATCTGAGCTAAGATCTAGTTAATTGGAGTAACATCAATAAGCTACTTACACTTCGATCTAGATGATTAGCTACCTCAAAGGCACCGCCATCCAAATGCAGACTCCGGCTAATAATCGGGCAATTCTGGTATTAGAGGTAAATCAAGTGGGGTATGAACTGCAAGTGCCCCAGCGGATGATTTTGGAAGTGGTACCGAGCCAGGAAATTCAGGTGTTTACGCATCAGCAGGTACGCGAAGATCAAATATCTTTGTATGGCTTTAGTTCGGCAGCCGAACGCGATTTATTTCGGCAATTGATTAGTGTCAGTGGGGTAGGAGCGAGTCTAGCGATCGCCTTATTAGATAAACTAGGACTAGCTGATACCGTCTCAGCGATCGTCACTAGCAATATTCAGCGTCTATCCACCGCCCCTGGAGTAGGCAAAAAAACTGCCGAGCGGCTAGCTTTAGAACTCCGTAGCAAGCTAGGACAATGGCGGGTAGCATCAGGTTTAATCGAGGCACTACCACTGACTAGTTTGAATTCAACTATGCAGGCTGAAGTCGAGATGACCTTGTTAGCTCTAGGCTATACAAATGATGAAATTCGTCAGGCTTTACAAGCCATTAGTCAAGATAGTTTAATGGTCAAAAGTCAAAACATTGAAGACTGGCTGCGGCTGGCGATCTCTAGTATTGCATAGGTCGATCCATGACAGAAAATAGTCCCGATCGTGGTATTCTGATGATTGGCTTATTAGTGGTTTCGGTCAGCACAATCGGTGCCAAAAGACGATCGAATCATTATCATCTAAATTAGATAATAGCTACTAAAGTTATAATTCAAAATTATTTTACATGTCCTCATCACCCCAGTCTGAAGATTTCGATGATGCTGAGTTAGTTATACTCACCGATGAATTGGGGCGCGAACTCCCCTGTTATGTCGAGCGCGAACTCGAACTCGATGGCAAGACTTACTTTCTGTTGCTACCAGAAAATGCGCCAATTGAAATTTTCGCTTGGGATGAAGATGATGACATCACCGAACTAGTTTCTGTTGAGGAAGAAGAAGAGATCGACGCGATCTTTGCTGATGCCCATGCAGTACTATCCGAACAAAATCTCACGCTCAAGCGGACGGCTTTCACCCTCAGTGCCGTTGGCGAACTACCACCACTAGATCCGACAGAAGTAGTCACGATCGAACTCGATGAAGAAGATGACACTCTAGAGCCAGAAGAATTTCAAATTTTGGCACGGTTTTATAATAAAGAACAAGAGTATGCGATCTGCACTCCCGTAGATCCACTCCTATTCTTCGGCAAAGCCGATGAAAAGGGCGCGATCTCATTACTCTCCGAACAAGAAGCCGAACAACTCCAACCAATGCTCGAAGATATGTTGTTGGATGAAATCTAGATCTGGAGGATTACCTTTGAAACCAGCCAAGACTGTTCCCAAATGGTTATTAATTTCAGCACCAATTGCACTATTGACAGTTGCGGGCGGTATTGGCGGCTTCTGGTGGAACGGGATCGCCGCACCGCCTACTACGGATCGAAACGCTAAAAGCATCCAAATCCAAGTAAAACCTGGCACCTCTGCTCAAGCAATCGGTCAAGAATTAGAAGCTAAAGGCGCAATTAAGTCTCAACTAGCTTGGAAACTGTGGACATCTTGGCAAGCAAAACAAGGCAAAGGCTCACCCCAAAAGGGTACCTATGAAGTGTCGCCAAATCAACCTTTAGCGGTTGTCGCCGCCCAGATTTTAGAAGGCAAAGTCGTCCAATCTGGGTTTACGATCCGCGAGGGTTGGAACATCAAACAGATGGGTGAATACTTTGAAAAACAAGGTTTATTTAAAGCTGCTGATTTTATCGCGGCTACCACCGCAATTCCTAAAGATAAGTTTCCGTGGCTACCCGACGGGATTCCCCATTTAGAGGGGTTCCTGTTTCCCGAAACTTATCAAGTTCCCAGCGAAACCATCAGCCCCAACGGTGTCGTCACGCAGATGCTCAAGCAATTCGAGCAGGTAGCTTTACCAGAGTATCAAAAAGTTGCTGGTTCCCAAAAATTGAGTCTATTGCAATGGGTAAGTTTAGCCAGCGTAGTAGAAAAAGAAGCAGTAATACCGATCGAACGTCCGAAGATTGCGGGCGTATTTACCACTAGACTCGCCAAAAATATGCGGTTAGAGTCAGATCCCACCGTAGAATATGGTCTAGGTATCAAACAGACTGCCGATCGACCCCTAACTTTTGCCCAAGTCAAACGACCCAACCCCTATAATACCTATATGAACGCCGGAATTCCACCCGGACCGATCGCCAGCCCAGGGATTGAGAGTCTCAAAGCAGTACTCAACCCTAACAGTACAGATTTGCTGTTTTTCGTGGCAAAATATGACGGTACGCATGTGTTTAGCAAAACGTTATCGGAACATGTCTCGGCGACTCAAGCCATTCGCCAGCAGCGTCAGTCTGGAAAGAAATAAGTAATTTACTACCCGATCGCTATCATCTAAACGTACTTCATAGGCAATTGCGTCTATGGGGCACTTTTAGTGAGTGAGAGGTTTTATGCAAGTGAAGATTTAACTAATTCCCCTATACCTCGCCCCTATTCACTATTCAACATCCCCTATTACTGATGTTATTTCCCCTACTACAACCTGACTTGGTACTTGGCAGCTCAGTGTTGGATTTGACGCCTGAGATTCTCGCTCGATACAAGATTGAAGGCTTGGTTTTAGATGTCGATGATACAATCGTCCCGATCGGTGTTGGTTTTGCAGAGCCAGAACTTATCCTCTGGATCGAACAAACTCGGCAAATCGTCCCGCTGTGGCTAGTGACAAACAACCCCAGTCAAGCGAGGATTGGGGCGATTGCGGATAGTTTATCGCTACCTTATTTTTTGAGCGCGGCCAAACCATCGCGCAGAAAACTTCGCCAAGCTGTGGCAGCTATGAGCAGGGAACCCGCACGGGTAGCCATGGTGGGCGATCGAGTATTTACAGATGTCCTCGCAGGTAATCGGCTGGGGATGTTCACGATCCTGATCGAGCCGATCGTCAGTGCTGATACTACTGTCGCCTTCAGTTTGCTGCGGAGGATTGAATTTACGATCGCCAAGCTCTTGGGAGTTTCCTTTACTACATTAAAATAACGTGAGTGTCTCGTTCCGAGCAACTGAGCCGATATAAATGTCGCCTAAAGAATGAAAGAAACTTTGGTTGGGTGTTTTGGGTTTCGCCGATCTCAACCCAACCTACAGATCCTTGTACTGAGCCACTTGTGGGTTGAGTTTCTTAGAAGAGGCTACGACGCCAACGGTTTAAGGATTTGCGATCGATAAACCCCACCCACAGATCGATTCCCTGGCGAAGCTAATGCGAAGCGCGCTTCGCTACCAACAGATCGACCTTTGTGCAGGGGAGTTTGAGGGGCGGCACTCCGCCTCTGGCAGAACCCGGAGCTGGGGGTTGGAACCCCCAGATCCGGGTTCTGCCCCCACCAGAAAGAATCGCAGCCTACTGATACAGCGGTTTGCAGGTTGGTGCGGGACAGCTATTCTTCAAAGCTTTTTTAGAGATTAGGTTCAATATTTAAAGTGTCCCCCACATGCTTACAAACCGCTGTATATATCGTTTACCGCTTCGCTTAGGACAGATCCTAACCCGTCGTCAGGAGACACTAACGTTAAAATAACTTGTCATCCTAGATTGTCCATACTCGATCGAAGACAATATAAATAAATCATTAAGAAAATAGCGATGCTCAAAAATATCTGCCATCATGTATTTATTGGAAATGAAGTCAGCCCAAATAAAGACTTTAAACATATTATAAAATACATAAATTTTCAGAGCGTTAGCTGCCAAAAATAGGCAGGTGACGCTCTGAAACGTTTTTAGCAAAGTATTTTATCAGATATCAAATATTCTGTACCTACTACAGAAAGCCTCGATCCCTAGTTAGTATGTCGCGATCCCCATCATGTCTCAGACCATAGTAATTAAAGTCGGTACATCAAGTCTGACGCGTGCAGATGGGAGATTAGCTTTAGCCACGATCGCCGCATTGATTGAAACTATCGTCGATTTACGCGCCCAAGGTTATCAAATTGTTTTAGTATCTTCTGGGGCGGTTGGAGTTGGCGCAGCACGGCTGGGCATGACCGAACGCCCGAAAACGATCGCTCTCAAGCAAGCCGCCGCCGCCGTCGGACAAGGGATCATCATGCGGGTATACGATGACCTATTTCGCGAACATCAGCAACCAGTCGCCCAAATCCTGCTCACGCGGGGCGATCTCGACAGGCGGAGTAGTTATATCAATGCTTACAATACCTTTCAAGAATTATTCCGACTGGGCGTGATGCCGATCGTCAATGAAAATGATACCGTGGCTGTAGACGAGCTAAAATTTGGCGATAATGATACCCTCTCGGCGCGGGTAGCTAGCCTGATCGATGCCGACTGGTTATTTTTACTCACCGATGTCGATCGATTGTACTCCGCCGATCCCCGCAAATTTCCTGATGCCCAACCGATCGTCCAGATCGAGCGATTAGAGGATTTAACCGCCCTACAAATCCAAACTGGTGGAAAGGGTTCAGAATGGGGAACGGGTGGGATGGTGACGAAAATAGCCGCCGCTGGCATCGCCACCAGCGCAGGAGTAAGGACGGCAATTACCCACGGACAATTTCCGCAAAATATCGAGCGGATTTTGCACGGCGAACCATTGGGAACTCAATTTACGCCACAATTACGCGCCGATAGTGCCAGAAAACGATGGATTGCCCACGGCTTGATTATAGTAGGTAAAGTCTATCTCGATGCTGGTGCAGTTGAAGCGATTGTCACTGGCGGTAAATCTTTATTACCTGCTGGGATTACCCACACCGAGGGGGCTTTTGAAGCAACGGATGCGGTGCAATTGTGCGATGGTTTGGGCAAAGAGATCGGCCGAGGAATTACCAATTATAGTAGTGTCGAACTCGATCGCATCCAAGGGCATCGATCGACGGATATCATCGATCTCCTCGGCTATCTAGGCGAAGAAACCGTCATCCATCGCGATAATCTGGTGTTGAGTTAGTATTTAAACAGTTGACGGCGAGGTTTTTAGGATGGGGATTTAGACTCCCAAGCCATAGCTTCTGCTCTTTATTTAAAAAATTGCGGCAAGCGACGATCGCATTAGCTGTCAATTCGATCGATAGTAACTTGGATTAATACATATCGCCTACCGATTCGCTTAGGAGAATCGCTGCAAGTCATCACTTACCCCCAGCATAACCAGTAGTCAACCACAGCAACGATCGAAATCCATCTCGGACAGTTTTCTGCATCGGTTCCAACGCTCTACCGCTGACAAAAGTTACAGGCTTAACTTTAATCCCTCGGCTACCAAATACAATTTCACCGATCGTTCTGGCTCTTTGAATATGATCGTCAGAAGTCACTAGATATACACTGGTAATCCCTTTGGACTCAAATCGATCGACCACCGTTGTAAAATTAGTCACAGTATCGATCGCTTGGTAATCTAAATGTAAATTTCCAGCCGAAACACCAGCCTTTCTAAAAACTCTTTTCGCATAACCTGGGGGTGCGCCACTCGAAATCCACACGGGTAAATTGGGGTGTGTGTGGGCGAATTTCGCGGCAAATATTTCGCGCTCTTCTTCACCACCCAAAACAAAAATTGCTTGAGGTTGAATCCAGGTATTTTCTACCTCTCGATAGCCAATCCAGGCGATTGCAAATATGATGGGTGAAATTGGTAATAGTAGTTTCCACAATCGCCTGGATTGGCGGTGGCGTTGCTTTGGAACTGAAGACGGACGGGAGCGGGGGAGGGTGCGGTGGTGCGCCATGCTGCAATGAGCTTGGAAAGGATAAATTGAGGAACTAGATAGCTCCTAGCAAATGCTAGGCTCAAGTTACCATAATTTATCAATGCAGACAACGGGACTGGCGGGGATCGAACCCACGGCCTATCGCTTAGGAGGCGATCGCTCTATCCAACTGAGCTACAGCCCCTAACAACAATCGATCGTATCAGATTTTGTGACGATCGCAGGTCTAATTGTGATTCGATCGGATCGGAGTGCCCTCATCCTCAGTGAGAAGGGCTGGGGATGAGGGCACTAACTCACCAACCTAAAACATCTTACCGATAATATTCCCCAAATCTTCGACAATATTGCCATCCCCATCAGCATCGATCGCTCTTGTAGCCATGCCTAGCAGGTCATTGCCGCCCCCAAAAGAGCCAAGCATCTGGGCAATCCCATTAGCATCTAAACCACCCTGCTCTTGGCTGGATTTACCCAATGCACCCATCACCAATGGTGTCAGAATTCCCAATAGTTGGGTCGCTGCACCACTATCCATGCCAGTGTTTTGACTGATGGTATCGGCCATCGCATTGTGACTACCACCACCCAAAACTTGACCGAGTAACGCACTACCCATCCCAGCCGCACCAGCATTACCCACAAAACCCATCACATTATCCAAAATCGAGCCATCATTCGATTGAGTAGCTTGCTGGATTGCCTCAGCACCGTCTGGTGTCGCCGCACGGTTGCCCATTGCTGACAATAGCATTGGTAGAGCCATCCCTACCGCCGATTGAGTTGTACCTTGGTCTGAGCCAATTTGCTGGCTAATTTGTTGAATTGCTGGCCCACCCAGTTGACTCACAAGCATTCCGATTAATGGATTCATGGCAATTTACTTGAGTTTGGTATTAATGAAAATCAATCCGCCAACATTGTACACAACTCTTTCAACTATCTCTATTTATTTTGTTGTCATGACATCGCATCGCACCAGGATCGCCGATCTTAACTAGCAAATACGATAGCGATTGAATAGTGAATCAGCTATAAATTACAACTGTCCAATCATTTTATGCGTTTGTGGAATCACCCGAATTTGCGGTAAGTATTCCTTCATTAAAGTCTGCCAAGCCAATACCTGCGCTGGCATTGGTGCTGTTAAATTGGGATTTGTATGTGGTTGGGCTAAAGCTGTCATTGGCTGCAAAAAGATGATGATGCGATCGCTCACATCAGCAACTAATCGTGCTGCTTGTTGCAGTTCGGTAGGATCGGTCGTCTGAGAAATAATAATTTTGACAAATACATCGACATCCGCATCTTGACATACTTGCAAGAATTCTCGATGTTTCTCCCAGTGAGTTTCCCCACTAACACTCGGCAACTTGATATCCATCCCGATCGAATCCAAGTACGGTAGAATCTGCATTAACTGCCCAGGGCGATGTCCACCTGTTTCTAGATAAATGGGTAGGTGTGTCAATGCCTTGACTTGGGGCAAGAATTGAGCGAGAAAAGCTGCATGTAATAACGGTTCGCCACCAGTGATACTGATACTATCGTGCAAATGAGGTCGATTTTGGCGATCGATCCAGCTCAGGAGTTGGGATGACTCGATCGGGTTATCATGAGTGACAAAATCTCGCTCTCCAGGTGTCTGCTCGATCTCACAAGTCGGTTGCTTTTGCCATGTATGTTGACTATCGCAGTAAGCGCAGCGTAAATCGCAGCCACCAAACCGCACAAAGATCTGGCGCGTACCGACATTTAGCCCCTCACCTTGGATCGCCGAGAAAATTTCAATTAAATTAGCTGTGAGTGCAGACATAGGAGCGAAGACTAGGGATAACCGATGAACTAACTATTCTAGATCGGCTTCGAGTCGATTTCCCAAAGGGAAGGCTCCGCCAACGCATTAGCTCAATCAAGTCACTGGTTTCACATCATCAGTGGTCACAAGGGTTCCTAGTATAATTTAGATATATGTCTCTCGTGCTACTTTATTTGTATGGACTACCAACACATCATCACAGATGAAGTCTCAAATTAGGTGTGGCTAACAACATAAATCAAAAAGTTAATGCTCTTTTAGATGCCTTGAACTCTGATGAAGGCATCAGTTTAATAATCCAGGCTTTAGGCGATCCAGTACGAGAAGTTAGAGATACTGCTTACTGGTTATTGACAGAGACTAAAAATGAAGTGGCTAAACAAGCATTGAGGCGTTATCCCTATGCACAAATGCAGCTTCTACACATCATTAAAGGATACAGTCCACGGGAAACAGGCTATTTTGCCATTAGCACAGATAAAAAAGTGTTGCTGACTAACTGCCATAGCGAAATGACTATGGGTTATGCACTCGCAACCATCAATATGTGGAATCTGCAAACAGGTGAATTAATAGATACCCAGTATGTGACACATGAATATATGGGTACCGGACAAGATGGGCGGATTAGCGTTTCAAGCTTCCAGCACATCGTCACAGTCATCGAAAACTGGGATAGAAAATCTCCGCTGCGGGATAGTACATTACGTGGCTCGATCGAGCAAGCTATTGATATTTCTTCGCTTGTTGTTAGTGATGATGGCTCAATCGTTGCTGGAGGAGGATATCAATATGGTCTGGGACGAATTGCAATATTTGATTTACGCTCAGGTAGATTAATTCACCTGCTTGAATGGAAACCGACTCGATACACATCCTTTCCCTTACCTATGATGATTAGCCCAGATGCATCGTTACTTCTCAGTCAAGATAACGATCGTCGAGATCATCATCGATTATGGAACTTAAAAACCGGAGAGTTGATTCGTGTATTTGAAACATCCCCCTCTTGGCTTGCTGATTCGATAGCAAATACATCGAATGGAGACTGTATTGTTAGCGGGATTCGAGACAATTCAGTAAAGGTTTGGGATATCAACACAGATCGGGTCATTTACTCGTTTCCAGGTCTTTCTCCCACAGCGATGACTCCTGATGGCAAAGTGATTGCTTATTCCAATGACGCGAATGAGGTTTGTCTCTGGGATCTAGAGGTTAATCAGAAGATTTGTAGTTTTCCAGGAAACATTTCACCAGTTCGATCGATTTGTCTCAGTTCCGATCGGGAGTGGGTCGTGAGTTATGATGCAGATCGAACAATCAGAATTTATGGGTTACTTGATGAATAATTTAGAAATCATAGCGTTATGATTCATTGATAAATCTTTGCCAACCATACAAAAACCCCATGCCTGAAGGCCCAGAAATTAAGTTAGCCTCTGATAAGATCGCTAAAGATATTGTCGATCGATCCCTCACAGAAGTCTCCTTTGCCTTTGACCATCTCAAGTCCTTTGAAGCCGAACTCACCGCCGCCCGAATTGTCTCTGTTACCCCCAAGGGCAAAGCCCTACTAACCCGCTTCAGCAACCAACTCAGTATTTACAGTCACAATCAGCTCTACGGCGTTTGGTACAGTCGGCGCGCCTACGATTATCCAGCCACCAATCGACAGCTTCGGTTGGCCATTCATACCGAAAAGCGATCGGCACTCCTCTATAGTGCCTCAGATATTGACGTATTAGACGACGACCAGATCGCCGCCCATCCATTTTTGCAAAAACTCGGCCCCGATGTTTTAGAAGCTACCACAACAGTTGAAATGGTGCTAGATCGGCTCCAAAGCAAAACCTTTCATCGCAAAGGATTTCCCGCGCTGCTGCTAAATCAGCATTTCTTGGGCGGTCTGGGTAACTATTTACGCAGCGAAGTTTTATTTGTAGCGGGGATTCATCCTACTTTAAGACCAGTGGATTGTTCGATCGACAGGCTTCAGAAACTAGCCGCCGCCCTCCTCGAACTCCCGCGCCAATCCTACGCCACCAAGGGGATTACAAATAGCTTGGCGATCGTCAAACAACTCAAACAAAGCGGTCAAACCCGCCGTCAATACCGCCACTGGGTCTTTGGTCGCCAAGATTGCCTCTGTCACCTCTGCCACACCGAAATTCTCAAACATACCCTCGGCGGGCGACGGGTTTATTTCTGCCCTAGCTGTCAAGCTAAATAGTAAATTATGGCGAACATCTACATAAGCACAATAGAAGAAAGTGAGTTGCTAGACAACAAGCTTGTTGAATTCAACACCAAGATAGCGGAATGCTAAAATCAGAATATTCCCTTGGAGCAAAACGATCCAATGCTAACCCTAGACCAACTCATTTCCGAAGCAACTGCATTACCAGATGCAGCTAAAGCTCTCCTCATAGACAAAATCGTGGAAAGTATGACCACCAGCCAAATGGATCGAGATATTTTGGTTGAAGCAGTGCAGAAAGCTCAAGAACGCATTGCCGAAATCGATAGTGGTGCAGTCCAAACAATTCCTGGAGATGTTGCCTTGGCGCAAATACGGCAACTCTCACAGAAATGAAATATGAATTTCACCCAGCAGCCCTGCAAGAATATGCCGAGGCTGTGCAATTCTTTGCCCAGTATGACAAACAACAGGATTTCATCGACACTATCGAAAACGCTATATTTCGAGTTATTAGCGCACCAGAACGCTGGCCGATCGTTGAAGGTCAGATTCGTCGTTGTTTGACTCTCAAGTTTTCCTATGCCATTTTATACCGAGTCTATCCAGATGGAATAGTAATTGCGGCGATCGCAAGCTGTCGTCGAGATCCAAACTACTGGCAAGAACGCCTATGATGTGGTTTTGAATGGGGAGTATGAAATTTAGCAACGTCGATAAGTGCAGTAAAAGGATCGATTCTCCACTTTTTTGATTGACACATGCGAACAAATAGTCATAGAATGGTAATTTGTCAACAGTTGGAACCGCTAGGTGACTGTCAAAATTTTCTAAACCATGCCAACCATCCAACAGCTCATTCGCAAAGCCCGCGAAGACTACAAAGTCAAAACCAAGTCACCCGCGCTCAAGGAATGCCCTCAGCGTCGCGGTGTTTGTACTCGCGTTTATACGACTACACCAAAGAAACCTAACTCGGCTCTACGCAAAGTAGCGCGGGTACGGTTAACTTCTGGATTTGAAGTCACTGCCTACATTCCTGGGATCGGTCACAACCTCCAGGAACACTCAGTTGTGATGATTCGTGGCGGTCGGGTCAAAGATTTACCTGGAGTCCGGTATCACATCATTCGCGGTACATTAGATACCGCTGGGGTGAAGGATCGCAAGCAAGGTCGTTCCAAATATGGAACCAAGCGGCCTAAAGCTGCTAAGTAAGTTTCATAACTTAAATTGCTATCGCTCGATATTTCACGAGTGCGTTATTTATATTTATAGAAGCTCTATCAGACCGATCGCATCCAGCTAAACTGCAAACATCCCCACGCTGAGGGTAGTGTTTTGCCTGTACTTGCGTTGAGTGCCAGAGATGGACACGAGATCGCCAACTATAGATAATTGCTGAAGTAGAGATAAATTGGTAGTTTCCGGTTTCGTTGCAAATGGCGAACAGATCGTCGTTAGATGCTCTCAAACCATCACTGAAGATTCCTAGATTAATCCTCAATGCAAATTAAGTAAGTGACCGAAGGCGAGCTACCGATGCTCCGATCCAGAGGTTGTAACAACGTCAGTACCTAAACCAATCACCAATTCAATCGCTCTATGTCCCGTAGAACCAAAGTAGTCAAACGCCCAGTGCCACCAGATGCGGTTTATAATAGCCGTCTGGTGAATATGATGGTGCGCCGCATTATGTACAGCGGTAAAAAATCAGTCGCTTATCGGATCATCTACGAAGCGATGAAAACGATCGAAGAGCGTACTGGTAACGATCCGCTCGAAACCTTTGAAAAAGCAGTTAAAAATGCTACTCCCCTCGTGGAAGTTAAAGGTAGAAGAGTTGGTGGTGCTACATATCAAGTACCGATGGAAGTCAAAGCCGAACGCGGTACAGCACTAGCGATGCGCTGGTTGATCAACTACTCTCGCTCTCGTGCGGGTAAATCAATGGCAGGCAAATTGGCTAACGAGCTAATGGATGCAGCTAATGAGACTGGTAGTGCAATTCGCAAACGCGAGGAAACTCACCGGATGGCAGAAGCCAATAAAGCTTTCGCTCACTACCGTTACTAGATTTTTTAGTACGGTTTTCACGCAATCTGGGGATCTTGTCGTCAACCGACTGTCCCCAAAAAAGTCTACAATCTTAATAAAGATTAACCAGTTTTATATTCGGCCCGACCACTAAAGGAGGTTATTGTGCCACGTACCGTCCCGTTTGAGAAAGTACGCAACATCGGGATTGCAGCCCACATTGATGCGGGTAAGACAACCACGACCGAGAGAATTTTATATTATTCTGGGGTTGTCCACAAAATTGGCGAAGTTCACGAAGGAACTGCCACTACCGACTGGATGGTGCAAGAGCAAGAGCGTGGAATCACCATCACCGCAGCCGCGATCAGCACGACTTGGAAGGATCACAAGATCAATATTATCGATACTCCCGGACACGTAGACTTCACGATCGAAGTCGAACGTTCGATGCGGGTACTCGATGGTGTAATTGCTGTATTTTGCTCCGTTGGCGGTGTTCAGCCTCAATCGGAGACGGTATGGCGACAAGCCGATCGCTATAAAGTACCACGGATCGTCTTTGTGAATAAGATGGATCGGACTGGTGCGAATTTCTTCAAGGTATACGAGCAAATTCTCGATCGGATGCGCGTCAATGCGGTCCCGATCCAGATTCCGATCGGTGCTGAAGGTGAGTTTGCTGGAACGATCGACCTCGTAACCATGCGTGCATTTTACGCGCTTGATGATATGGGTAAGGATGTCGAAGAACGCGACATTCCCGCAGATCTCCAAGCTAAAGCCGACGAATTTCGCTTGAAATTATTGGAATCTGTTGCCGATACCTCAGATGAGTTGACCGAGAAATACCTCGAAGGTCAAGAAATATCACAAGCTGAGATCAAAGCCGCAATCCGCAAAGGCACGATCGATGGATCGATCGTCCCAATGTTCTGTGGCTCTGCCTTTAAAAATAAAGGGGTACAGTCACTCCTAGATGCCGTCATCGACTATCTCCCTTGTCCGACAGAAGTACCTGCGATCAAAGGTAAATCAGTCGATGATGAGACGGTAGAAGTAGAGCGTCACGCTGATGACACTGAACCGTTCTCAGCATTGGCATTCAAGATTATGGCGGACAAGTATGGTCGATTGACCTTCATCCGCGTGTACTCTGGAGTAGTCAAAACTGGAACCTACGTCTTGAACCCAACCAAGGGTAAACGCGAACGGATCTCCCGCTTGATTATCCTCAAAGCAGACGATCGTCAAGAAGTAGACGAACTGCGTGCGGGTGACTTGGGTGCGGTACTCGGACTCAAAGACACCTTCACAGGTGACACCTTGTGTGATGAAGAAAACCCAGTAATTCTGGAGTCACTATTCATCCCCGAACCAGTGATTTCACTGGCGGTGGAACCAAAGACCAAACAGGACATGGAGAAGCTCTCCAAGGCTCTGATCTCCCTGTCTCAGGAAGATCCGACCTTCCGCGTCCACACCGATCCTGAAACCAACCAAACTGTAATCGCGGGGATGGGAGAACTTCACCTAGAAATTCTAGTCGATCGGATGTTACGTGAGTTTGGCGTAGAAGCAAATATCGGTGCGCCACAAGTGGCTTATCGCGAAACCATTCGCAAGAGTGTCAAGCAAGAAGGTAAGTACATCAAACAAAGTGGTGGTAACGGTAACTACGGGCACGTCGTAATTGAGGTGACACCAACCGAACCTGGAACAGGTTTGGAGTTTGTCTCGAAAATCGTCGGCGGTTCGGTACCAAAACAGTACATCAACCCGATCGAACAAGGCATCAAAGAAACTTGTGAGTCTGGGATTTTGGCTGGGTATCCAGTGATCGACCTCAAAGTCACCCTGATTGATGGTTCTTACCATGAAGTTGACTCCAATGAAATGGCTTTCAAGATTGCGGCTTCGATCGCAATTAAAGAAGCCGTCATGAAAGCTCAAGCGATATTGCTAGAACCAGTCATGAAAGTTGAAGTTGAAGTTCCTGACAACTTCCTCGGTAACGTCATCGGCGATCTCAACTCCCGCCGAGGTCAGATCGAAGGTCAAGAAGCGGCACCAAATCTATCGAAAGTTGCAGCCAAAGTTCCTTTAGGGGAAATGTTTGGTTATGCAACCACGATCCGCTCCAACACCCAAGGTCGTGGGATCTTCTCAATGGAATTTAGCCATTATGAAGAAGTCCCCCGCAACGTCGCAGAAGCGATCGTTACCAAGAATAAAGGAAAGTAATCGATCGGTCGAGCAGAGATTGCCTTAATCTGGTAAGAGTGTAATTAACAGTCATCGATTAATCGATCGATGACTGTTAACCCTTGAAAAGTGGTAATCTAGTTAAAATTTAAAGAGGAATTAAGGAAATTATCCATGGCACGCGCTAAGTTTGAAAGAAATAAGCCCCACGTAAACATCGGTACTGTCGGTCACGTTGACCACGGTAAAACTACCTTGACCGCAGCAATCACCATGTCGCTAGCCGCGATTGGTGCTGCTAAAGCTCGGAAGTATGACGAGATCGATGCTGCTCCTGAAGAAAAAGCGCGTGGGATCACTATCAATACCGCTCACGTAGAGTACGAAACAGTAACTCGTCACTACGCACACGTAGACTGTCCCGGACACGCTGACTATGTGAAAAACATGATCACTGGTGCGGCACAAATGGACGGTGGTATCCTGGTCGTCTCCGCAGCCGATGGCCCCATGCCTCAGACTCGCGAGCACATCCTCTTGGCGAAACAAGTTGGTGTGCCTCGTCTAGTTGTGTTCATGAACAAAACCGACTTGGTCGATGACGATGAGCTACTAGAACTCGTCGAAATGGAAATTCGCGAACTGCTGTCTTTCTATGACTTCGATGGCGATAATATCCCTGTAGTTTCTGGTTCCGCAGTCAAAGCCGTTGAGCAAATGATTGCCAACCCCAAAACTGTCCAAGGTGAGAACGAATGGGTAGACAAAATCTACGACCTGATGGCAGCAGTAGATGACTATATCCCTACTCCAGAACGGGAAGTTGACAAACCATTCCTAATGGCAGTTGAGGACGTATTCTCCATCACTGGTCGGGGTACAGTAGCAACTGGTCGGATCGAACGCGGAAAAGTCAAAGTTGGCGAAAACGTCGAAATCATCGGTATTCGCGACACACGTAGCACCACCATCACTGGTGTAGAAATGTTCCAGAAATCCCTCGACGAAGGTTTTGCTGGTGACAACGTAGGCGTACTGATGCGCGGTATCCAAAAAGCAGACATCGAGCGTGGTATGGTAATTGCCAAACCTGGTAGTGTGAAACCTCATACCGAATTTGAAGGTGAAGTATATGTCCTGACCGACAAAGAAGGCGGTCGGAAGACTCCATTCTTCCCTGGCTACCGTCCTCAGTTTTACGTCCGTACCACCGACGTAACCGGAAACATCAAAGCCTTTACTGCTGATGACGGTAGTGCTGCTGAGATGGTGATGCCTGGAGATCGGATCAAAATGATTGTTGAACTGATCAACCCAGTAGCCATCGAACAAGGAATGCGTTTTGCAATCCGTGAAGGCGGTCGGACAATCGGAGCTGGTGTTGTAGCCAAAATCATCAAATAGGTTAATTACCTAAATCAAAGATAGAGATATACCTCGTGTGTATCTCTATCTTTGTGTCTGATGAATTATTAATTTCTGTACCTTGAAAACCCAAACCTAAAAATTATGGCAACTGTAACTCAGCAAAAAATTCGCATCCGGCTCAAAGCATTCGATCGTCGTCTCCTCGACACCTCTTGCGATAAAATTGTCGAAACTGCCAATCGGACTGGAGCAATCGCGATCGGCCCAATCCCCCTCCCTACACGCCGCCGGATCTATTGCGTCTTGCGATCGCCTCACGTTGACAAAGACTCCCGCGAACACTTTGAAACCCGCACCCACCGACGCATTATTGACATCAAAGATCCTTCAGCAAAAACGATCGATGCGCTAATGAAACTAGATCTACCCGCAGGTGTAGATATCGAAGTGAAACTCTAGATATTGAGTTACTAATTTAGTTTCCAAAAGTCCTCATTTGAGGGCTTTTTTGTAGATGTTGTTATGATGAGAACTAAGTTGCGTTGCTAGAGGTCGATCGCATGGTTAATACTCAAATCCGTCAGCTCACTAGTACTGAATATTACGGCATGATGGAAAGTGGCATCATCAGGGAAGGAGAACGAGTAGAATTAATCTCAGGACAAATTTTTACTATGGCTGCAAAGGGCACTCGACATACGCTTTCTACCCGTAAACTATTCAAACAGCTTTTAGCCTTGATTGGCGATCGAGCCGATGTTCAGAGCCAAGATCCGATTACCTTGCCCAATAATAGCGAACCTGAACCCGATCTTGTCATCGCAAGATTGCGATCGGATAATTATGTTAATAGTCATCCATCACCCGCAGATATTATCTTAGTCATTGAAGTTGCCGATTCGAGCATTAAGTTCGATCGAGAGATAAAAGCACCGCTTTATGCAGCAGCCGGAATTGGTGAATATTGGATTGTCAATCTAATTGATAACTATCTAGAAATATATCGCCAACCTGAAGGCTCGCTCTACACCAGTATTCAGATTATTACGCCGCCTCGCTCGGTTAGCCTGCCTCAATATACAGATATTATGCTCGATATAAATGATTTTTTTCCAGCCTCAAAAACTTAAAATTCTGTTTGGATACCGTTGCTTTTGATATTGAAGCGTTACCAAATCAGGTAATAATTCTCAAGTACAGCTAGGATCGCAATTAGGCGTGAATGACCTAGCACTAATGAGACGAGATCCGTTAACCTATTAGTGTAGATCGTACGCTTTTCCCAAACTCAGCAAATGGCACCATCTTCTTCAATCGCCGTGAGAGAACTTCCCCTATTTCCGCTTCCCGAACTGGTGCTATTTCCGGGTCGTCCCTTACCGTTACATATTTTTGAATTTCGCTACCGGATCATGATGAATACGATCATGAGTAGCGACAGGCGTTTTGGTGTACTGATGTGGGATCCCGTCAGAGGACAACCATCAGACATCGGTTGTTGTGCGGAGATCGTCCATTTTCAGCAATTGCCAGACGATCGGATGAAAGTTTTGACGATGGGACAGCAACGGTTCAGAGTGCTCGAATACGTGCGCGAGAAGCCCTACCGAGTCGGGTTAGTCGAGTGGATCGAAGATCGTCCCACCGAGGAGGATTTACGCCCCTTAGCGACCGATGTCGAGCGGTTGTTGCGAGATGTGGTGCACCTATCGGGAAAACTGACCGAACAACCAGTCGAGCTACCAGAGAATTTACCAGACTTACCGATCGAACTCTCCTATTGGGTGGCTAGTCATCTCTATGGTGTAGCCGCAGAGCAACAAGCCCTACTCGAAATGCAAGATACTACCACTCGGCTCGATCGAGAAGTGGAGATCCTAACATCTACTCGCAATCATCTCGCCGCGAGAACGGCACTTAAAGACGCTCTGCCATAAATCTAATGCGATCTTACTTCGTGGGTGAAGATCTGAGAAGGGGAATCGGCCGATCGATACATAAACTGATTTGAATGCAAATTTGGAGGTTTCTTGATGGTTGCTATTACTTCCACCGTCGCTGTTGAAACTCAACCATTGCTGCTAGATGTCAGTAATACAACTCTGAGAGTTACCCCAGAGCAATTCGATCGCTTGTGTATCGATAATCCCGATTTACGCTTAGAATTAACTCCGAATCGAGAATTGATTGTGATGCCTCCAGCGTTTTTCATCAGTGGTGAGCGCAATGGAGACTTGACTTTTCAAGTTAATGCCTGGAATCGACAAACTGAGCTAGGGCGGGTAGGTGATTCTTCAACTGGTTATGATTTCACAGCAATTGGTGGTGGAAAACCTTCACCTGATGTCTCTTGGATTGAAAAATCTCGACTAGAGGGAGTTTCATTAGAACAGTTTTGTCCCGTAGTGCCCGATTTTGTTATAGAATTGCGCTCTACCACAGACGGCTTGAAACCTCTACAAGACAAGATGAGAGAATATCAACGGCTCGGAGTGCGGCTAGGCTTGCTCATCGATCCAAAGCACAAGCGGGTGGAAATCTATCGATCGGGACAAGAACCAGAGATAATAGAATCGCCCACTGAGATCGACTGTGGTGAAATCATGCCAAGTTTTGTATTGAGCATGAGCAGAATTTTTTAAATTACAAAAACACCACCAAATCTTGTAGTAACTGCCTTTTGTGAATCAAAAAGGGATCGATCGGCCAAATAACCAAAATAAACTCACAACTAAAAGCTCGACAAGAATCTACTATTTTTTGGGATTTCGAGCGATAGAGCGAGTAACAGGAGTACATAACACAACGGTTATGGGAAATGCAGATGACCTTTCACTTGATAACGGTCGAAAAGATCCGAAACACTCTCATCTAACCCCAGCTTCATCAGATTTCCCCGCAACCCAATTTCAACTGGGAGGAGTGAATGACCTTCGGCAAGTGCTTGCAAATTATGGGCGATCGCGGCTCCTTGCTGATATGCTACTTGAGCGGTAGCTGGCTGCTGCTCCATGACAGTGCAATCTCCACCTCCAAACACTTCGGGAAAATCAAGCAGTTGTAGAGCGTTCGTCAGCTTGAGTCGTCCCTGTTTATCGCGATGTGCTTCAGGAATTGATAGTGTAGAAACGAGTGGATCGATCGCGCTTCCCGTCGCCCAAACAATCGTCGCGGCTGAGAGCTGCTCGATTTGGTTGTTTCGCTTCATGACAACCGTGTTTCGACGCACCGCGATCGCCTCAGTTTCTAGCAACACCTCAACGGATACCTTCCGCTCGTGCAATGCAGTTTGAGCAGCTTGTTGGAGGCTGTCGCTATCACCTTTGAGAATTTCTTTTTCTCGTTGAATTACGACTACTCGAATATCTGCCACATTACTGCCGAGAGCGGCGTACCAGTCTGGTAATAAATCCGCCAGAGTTGCGGCTAGCTCGATGCCAGTACAACCAGCACCCACAATTGCCACGGTTAATAATGCCTGTTGTTGCGGTTTCGGGGTTTGGGTAGCTCGTTGCAAACAATTTCGGAGCTGTTTAGCTAAAGCGACCGCATCTTCATTGGTACGAAATGGTAAGGTGTATTCTTCTGCTCCTTCCACATCGAAATAAGCTGCTACGCTACCAAGAGATAACACTAAATTACCATAGTTGTAATACAGTCCAGACGCTAATTGAACCTGTCGCTGTTGTAAGTCGATGGATTGAATCGTATCCTGAATAAATTCAATGCCACTTTTATGTAAAAGAGTATCATAGCGGGGGCAGATATATTTAGTGTTCATCTCACCGCTGAGAAACTGATAGAGTAGCGGTTTGAAGATAAATCTTGAACTTCGATCGATCAAAATCGTGGGTGTTTTATAATGCTGATGGCTGAGATGTAATGCTGTGAATAATCCGGTGAAGCCACCGCCTAAAATTAGAGTGGGGAGCTGCTGGGCTTCGATTGAGAGAACGGAAGTTGTTGCTGTTTCTACTAATGTTTCTGGATTAGTAATAGCATTTATCATATTGATTTTTCCATTTAACCCACTTATTAAAGCAGGTAAACTTGAGGAAATTGTGAGTTCCAAAATTTTAATTATGGCAACCGCCAGGGCGGCTAGGACACTACATTTAGAACACTTTCGATAGGTTATGGCTTTTATGCTTAAAATTCATCATCATGCTCAAATCTCGATCGCGAGTAGCAGTGCAGATCGTAAATTCAGTGCTGATTCGACTATGAGAAGATCCGCCTCATCTGTAGAATAGGGAAGTTGCTACATATTGGAACTGATGAGTGTGGATGCGATTAAATTTGGGACAGATGGCTGGCGGGGCGTAATTGGGGCGGAGTTTACATTCGATCGATTGTTGATGGTTGCGCCAATTGCGGCGGCGGTACTTGCAGATACTTATGCAGCCAAGACGGGTAATCGCAAGATTATCGTGGGATTCGATCGCAGGTTTATGGCAGAAACTTTTGCCAAACGGATGGCTGAAGCTGTTCGACTGGCAGGATTCGATGTCATTCTCAGCGATACTTACGCGCCGACTCCTGCATTTAGTTGGGCTGCACACAGTCAAAATGCCCTCGGTGCGCTGGTAATTACTGCCAGTCACAATCCTGGCGACTATTTGGGCTTGAAGGTGAAGGGAAATTTTGGGGGTTCGGTACCGCCAGAGATGACGACTCAGATCGAGGCTAGGTTGGGCGAAACTTTACCCCCTAGTCATCCAGGAACTCTGACTACTTTCGATCCGTGGGCGAGTTATTGTCAGGAGTTGCGCGGTAAAGTCGATTTGGCTAGTATTCAACAATCGATCGCATCGGGTAAACTCAGCGTATTTGCTGATGTGATGAATGGTGCGGCGAGTACTGGATTGGGTAGATTATTAGGGTTGCCGATTACCGAACTCAATAGCAAAACCGATCCCTTATTTGGTGGTGGTGCGCCAGAACCTTTGCCTAAATATCTATCCCAATTGATGCGGGTAATTCGCAGCCATCAGCATGAGCCTGGAATTCGGGTGGGTTTGGTATTTGATGGGGATTGCGATCGGATTGCGGCTGTAGATGGCTCTGGTGAGTTTCTCAGCTCTCAGATTTTGATTCCGATTCTGATCGAGCATTTAGTCAAACAGCGGGGCTTTACAGGCGAAATTATCAAGACGGTAAGCACGTCCAATCTCGTTCCGAAAATCGCCAAACTTTATAATTTGCCAATTTATGAGACACCGATCGGGTATAAGTACATCGCCGATCGGATGTTGACTACTCCAGTCTTAATTGGTGGTGAGGAATCGGGAGGCATTGGCTATGGCAATCACATCCCCGAACGCGACGCGCTGCTCTCAGCATTATATCTACTTGAAGCGATCGCCAAGTCACAACAAGATTTAGGGGATTTGTACCGCCAACTGGAAAGCCAAACTAACTACAATTTCAAATACGATCGCGTCGATTTACATTTGGCAAATATGGAGATCCGATCGCGCTTAATGGCGCAATTAGAGCACAAATCATTTGACAAAATTGCTAAAATAGAAGTACGCGATCGCAATCTAACGGACGGGTACAAATTTAATTTAGTCGATGATAGTTGGCTATTAATTCGGTTTAGTGGAACAGAGCCAGTGCTCAGACTCTATTGCGAAGCAGCAACGATCGAGCAAGTGCAACAAACCTTAGCCTGGGCAAAGGATTGGGCAAAGTCGGTTTCATAAGTCGGCGATCGTTGCCTTTATCAAAAATTTAGCTAGCGGGCGAATTCCGCTGATGGTTAGTCATGAAAGCTTTGATTTTTTTAGCAACGATCGTCACGACGGTTATTACTTCACTCACACCAAGCTCGGTGCGAGCGCAAGGTGTTTTTGTCCAACCTTTTCCTTCGAGTGGTTATTCTTCAACTACAATTTATGTCCCATCGGTTGAGCCGATAATAACTAGCCCAACCGTTGGCGGAGGATCTACAATTATTTACCCCACTTACAACTACAATTACCTACCAAATTCACCAAATAATTATTACAATGGCGGTTATCCGACCTACCGCGATCGGCTGTATCGCCAACAACCTCCCATCATCATCCAACAGCCAAATGGTTATTTTCCCCGCAGCGTACAGCAAACTTGTACCACGTCCGTAATTGGTAGCCCAATTCCCAGCCCGATTGCACTCGATCGTTATACTGGTTTGCCTTGTAACTAGATCGCTCCTTTAGCAGTTGATGAGTTAATGTGCGAATTAATTGCTAGTAACATTGGCTCGATCGTATGCTCGGATGACGGCGGGGCGACTCTGCATTCGATCGAACCAACTGTGCAGATTTGGGAAATCGGCGAGGTTCTGCTGCTGTTTTTCGTGGGGGACAATCCACGGATAACAAGCCATATCCGCGATTGAATAATCACCTGAAATGTAATCTTTATTTGCTAATTGACGATCGAGAACGCCATACAAACGCGCGGTTTCCTTGACATAGCGATCGATCGCGTAGGGGATTTTTTCGGGCGCATATTGGACAAAGTGGTGGTTTTGTCCAGCCATCGGCCCCAAACCGCCGATCTGCCAGAATAACCATTCCATGACAGTGTAGCGATCTCGCAAACTTGTCGGCAGAAACTGGCCCGTTTTCTCGGCTAAATAGTGGAGAATTGCGCCCGATTCAAATACCGAGATCGCTGCACCGCCATCAGTTGGAGCGCGATCTACGATTGCTGGCATTCGGTTGTTGGGGGCGATCTTGAGAAATTCGGGTTGGAATTGGTCGCCCTTGCTAATGTCGATCGGCAGGATTTGATATTCTAACTCGGCTTCTTCCAAGAAAATCGTAATTTTATGTCCGTTTGGTGTCGGCCAGTAGTAGAGTTCGATCGTCATTTAGTACCTCAAAGCGATTGGGTGAGATTTTAGCGGGAGTAACCCAAGTTGTTGCCGATTAAAATGCCGCCAATTAAAATCGGGGCTAACGTTACAAAGTCCGCCTGCGCGGACTGATTAACTAGTCCGCGCAGGCGGACTTTGCACTCCGAGCAGCGGTTTCTAACCGCTGGGTTATTTATTCAATAAATTCAATTACACGCACAAGCGATTGTGAATGCGAGTAAAATTGTGCTGCGGTAGCTTCGATCTCGGCTAATTGTCCGAGTGCCAGACCGCAAGCCCTGCCGTATTTAGCGCGAACTCGATCGCTAGCAATATTCAGTGCAGTCTGCGATCGAGCGACAAAATCTGCTAGTTGATAATCTCGTTCTAGAACGAAATACGATCTGACAATTGAGGACGGGGAATAGCAGATGGCTTCAGAACCATCCGGCCACCGAATTTTAAAGCGAGTTTCAGGCATGTCTATTAATAGTGTAGATAAATAAATAGCGGGAATCGGTAACAGATTAAACCCGATCTCCAAATCCAGTCAGATGTTCTCGATCGAAATCCCAAAAAATAGTAGATTCTTGTCGATCTTTGAGCATGAGTTGAGGAGTAGAGATGACTTCCCCGATGTCTGTACAGGTGATTTGGCGATCGCGAAATACTTGCTCAACTGCTGAGACTCGATCGGGACGGACACTGAGCAAAAAACCGTAGCTAGGAAAACTCACCAACCAACGATCGAAAGGTATTTCTACTGGTCTAGGAATAGCATCGAGATCTAGTACAGCACCACAGTTAGAGGTTTCTAACAGCATCAAAGTGGTACCGATGATGCCGCCCATACTAATGTCTTTTCCGGCATCACACAGCCCATTTTCAGCCAATTTGGGTAACAATTCTAGGTCGGCACGCAGCCGAGCGGGATCTGTTTCCGTAGCAGCATTCCAAAAGGGATATTTGGGGTGAAGTTTGCCACGCAGATCGATCGCCATGAGTAATCGATCGCCAGGTTGCGCTTGGAAGCTAGAAATCAACTGCTGGGCGCGTCCTAAAATCGCCACAGAGAGGGCATTATATTCACTCCGAGCATTGGTATGTCCGCCGACGATCGGTACTTGATAAGCCCGTGCAGCGGCACTCATTCCGGCGAGTAGTGGCTGACTAATTGCGGCATCCTGACTCCAGATCGTATCCACAACCGCGATCGGTCTGCCACCCATTGCATAAATATCGCTAACATTGACCATCACAGCACTCCAACCCGCAAACCACGGATCGGAAGCGACAAAATCGGGCATCATCCCTTCGGTAGCTAGGAGTAGATAACCATCACCATCAGGAATTGCCGCACAATCATCACCCAGAAGGATGTCAGTAAGAGCATTTGCTGTAGTCAGAAACCGCGCTACGTTTTGGATATCTTGTTTATGAACGATCCCTAGAGATTGTTTGAGCGTTTGAGCTAGATAATCTAGATCCATTAGGATGCTTGGCTGTATTGCAATACTCGACGGATCTCGTTATTGGCGGGATAGTAGTCTAAATTTGCCTGCATTAGGTGGTGGGTGATGCCGCGAATTTCGATCTCTTCGAGCGAATGCCAGTGTAAGCGTTGGAAAAAGCGGACGTTTTGGATTTGGACGGTAGCGAGAAAGCGATCGCAGCCCCAAGCATTGGCAGTGGTGACGGCTTTATTAATCAATCCTTTGCCAATATGCCACCCTCGGCGATAGTCTGGATGTGTACCCAATCTACCGCCGTACCAGAGGCGGGGTTCGGGTTCATAGATCCGCACGATGCCGAGGACTTCTAATGATGGGGCGTCGGGTGCGACGGCGATGATGGGATGTGCGATCGCATCGAGGGCATCAATGTCATCATGCTGGAATAGGGCTTGCTCTTCGACGAAGATTTTGCGTCGGAGATCGTAGTATGCGGCGATTTCTGGTTGGATGTGTGCGAGTTTGAAGAGGTAGGTGGGGGGCATATTAAAGATCTTAGTGATTAGTCGGAGATTTTGCCCTCATCCCCTAACCCCTTCTCCCAATTTTGGGAGAGGGGCTGGGGGTGAGGGTGACAGGCTAAACTTCAAAACTAGACAGAGCCGAACATGCACCGCATTTACCGCAACCAGCCTTTATATCCTTCGCCGACATACCCGATCGATTTAGCATCTCGCCTACCTGCTGATAGAGCGCAAACATCATCTCACTACTCGGTGCAGGGTGGTGTTCTAGCGGGGTACCTGTAATCGGGACAAAGGGGACGAGGAAGGGATAAACGCCGAGCTGGATCAGTCGATCGCAACCTGCAACCAGAGCCGCTACGGTATCGCCCAATCCTGCTAATAAATAGGTGCTTACCTGTCCTTTCCCAAACACTGCTACGGCTGATTCAAATGCTTTGAAGTAATACTCAACCGGGACATCAGCTTTTCCAGGCATGATTTTGGCGCGTACTTCTGGGGTAATCGCTTCAAGGTGCATCCCCAGACTATCTATCCCCGCATTCTTGAGTCTCTGAAACCACCTAAAATCATCAGGCGGTTCGCATTGAGCCTGAATCGGGAGATCGACACGCTGTTTGATGGCTTGGGCGCATTCAGCAAGATAAGCGGCACCGCGATCGCTTGTATTGGGGGTACCGCTGGTCATGACCATGTGTTTGACACCATCGAGACGGACTGCGGCGGCAGCGACTTCGGCGAGTTGAGCGGGGGTTTTGCGGGCGATCGTGCGATCGGCTGTGAGGGATTGCTCGATCGCGCAAAACTGGCAGACAGTATCGCTATTTCGGTAGCGCATACAGGTTTGCAAGACGGTTGTAGCTAGGACATCATGGCTGTGGAGGAGGGCAATTTTCCAGTAGGGGATGCCTTCGGCGGTGGTGAGGCTGTAGAATTCGGGCGTTTTGGGAAATTCGATCGGGGCAATTTCTCGTCCCTCTAGGCGAATGCTTGCTTGTTTGGATGTGGGATCGAGAGTGGCGGTATAAGGAGATTGAGCGGCAGTTTCAGTGTAGATCGGCACCATAATTGTCGTACCATCGATCGTCACCGCTTTGTGGTCGGATGGCCCCGCACCGCCTTTTCGACCAGATACTCCCGCTCCGACCTCAACTATTTGCAATCCTTGAGATTGCAGTTCGGTCATTAATTTTTGCTTATTCATTCTTGCCTCCTCTGAGGGGTTGGGAGTGTTCTGGAAGGGCACTAATTAATATAAAAGTGCTTAGTCATCAACCGCCCTCAAATGAATTTGGGGCTAATAGCAAAAGTTCACTCAAGTGAACTAAGCATCAGGAATTAATCCACCTTGCCTTTCTCAAAGAGGCTAGGGGTGGGTCGATAAATCCCCTCCTCAGAGGGGTGCCCGAAGGGTGGGGTGGGTAGATCTCCGCCGTCACCTCCATTCAAAACCGCCCATTGACTCGAATTCAATTGCAATTGCAACAAATCGGGACGAGCATAATGTCCGACGCTATCCATCATCCGCTTGCGTTTGGTAATCAGGGCGAAATCCAGATCCGCGATTGCAATGCCCTCGCCTGTGGTAATTGGGGGACAAAGAATATTCCCTTCAGGACTGATAATCGTGGTGAAACAACCCCCGCTTAGTGCTTTTTGGAGCTTGTCATCAGCGGTAATTTGACTCACCTGTTCGGGGGAAAGCCAGCCTGTAGAATTGACCACAAAGCAACCTGCTTCAAGCGCATGATGGCGAATTGTGACCTCCATTTGATCGGCAAAAATCTGACCCACCATCGAACCAGGAAATTGAGCGCAATGAATCTGTTCGTGCTGTGCTATTAGTGCAAACCGCGCCAGTGGATTGTAATGCTCCCAACAGGCTAATGCCCCAAGTTTCCCCACCCCAGTATCCACTACCTTCAATCCCGCTCCATCACCTTGCCCCCACACCATTCGCTCGTGATATGTGGGTGTGATTTTGCGCCGCTTCAGCACTAGAGTTCCATCGGCATCAAAAATCAGTTGAGTATTATAGAGCGAACCGCCATCGCGTTCGTTAATCCCCAGTACCACAACGATCTGATGCGATCGAGCTGCCTGACTGACCGCCTCTGTGACGAGGCTAGGCACTTCGACGGCTTCTTCGTACAGTCGGAGATGTTCTTTACCCATCAATACAGGTGGTTGAACGAATGAAAAGTAAGGATAGTAGGGAATGAATGTTTCAGGAAAAACCACAAGTTCTGCGCCCATTTGGGCAGCTTTGTCGATCGCTTCTAATACTTTTTCAGTTGTCCCTTCGCGACTAAATAACACCGGACTAATTTGTACGGCGGCGGCTCGAACTTTGCGCGTAAAATCCACAAATCTTTCCTCTCGATCTTCTTAAATTACTACGTAGATCTTTACCCCTCCCAACCTCCCCTTGTAAAGGCAGGGCTGATCCATCCACCAGATAAAAACCGATCTAACCCTTTTCTGTCGTTAAGTCTCGATCGAATGTAGATGGAAGTTAAACGAAACAATTGGGTTTTAGCATTATTCTTTTTCCAATAGATCAGCCCTGCTTTCCAAGGGGAGGGCTGGGGTGGGGTAAAGATCTTCACACCAACTCAACTACAACGTCCAGGTATCGAGAATAAACGCCCCTTCCTTCCGGTGCATCAACACAATATCCAATACATCCAACGGATTGATCGGGATAATCCCCGGAATCAAAGATGCCTCACCATGTCCATACAGAGCCTGCAATGCAAACCGACAACAATAAACCTTGCCCCCATCGCTGATAAATTTAGCAATCCGTACCGTGAAGTTTTGATGTCCTGGAAATGCCTCATCGCCCAACTTAGGAAAACCGCGTTGTAAACCTAGTGTGACACCAGGGCCATACAGTAAAATCGAAGTCTCAAAGCCCTTCTTTTTCAAGCGGGTAGCTTGTAATAAGTTCACTAAACCGATCGATCCTTCAAATGCCACCGTGTGAAATGTAACCAAGGCTTTCTCACCAGGTTCTGCTTGGACATCGGGAAAGACTTTTTCTTCATAATCAACAAGAAAATCACCAGTCTTGTGAGCGGGTATAGTAACTTCTGGCATGACGATCTGCTCCGTTCTGGTTGTCAAGATTGATACCAGATTAACGTTCGATCGAGTGCTAATTTTGTATCTAAAAATACGAAATCTCGATGTCTAGCGGTATAGCTAGTTATTAATTTGCCCATCGCAAAATATCTGCAAACTCTATTTTCACCTATCTGAATCGCTAGATTTTGAAAAAGATTGTAGCCTAGACTACGAACCTAATAAAAATTCATCAACAACACTCCAAGGGCTACTGCTAGTAGATACCTTTGCTCGGAGGGTAATATATTCGGCAATATAGCTAGCATCACGAGCGACACCAGAAAATCGCGCTGAACCCCAAGTATGCAGCCAAGGTAAGCCGATGAAATAACAGCCAGGTATACTGGTGATACCGCGATCGTGGCTGGGATAGCCATTACCATTAAAGACGGGAATATCGATCCAGCTAAAATCCGTCTGAAAGCCTGTAGACCATATTACCGTCTGAATATTAGCCGCTGTTAGATCCAAACTGAGTTCTGAATTTTCCGGTTGCCAAACTGGGATATATGATGGTTCGATGGGAGCATCAATCTGTTGTTTTTCAATATACCTGTCGATATTTTGTTTGATATTTGCGGCAACTGCATCCGCGCGATCGAGATTGTGTCGTAAGTCGTCCTGAAACTCTAGTTTACCATCGCGAATCGATCGCAATCGTCCATGTAATTTCATTCCTGAAAGCACAAATTTCCGTAAGTCAATTTCGCGTCCGCCATCGCGTCCAGTGAGATAATGATTGGTATTACTACGAGCCGTTTCTTTCTTCGGATGTTCGTCGATCGAGAGGTCGTAATAACCCATTTTATCGAGCCACTCTACCGCATCTTTGCCCCGATATAGTCTGGGAGCGCGAGGCGCACCCCCCACACACAAATGCACTTGTGTCCCCGCCAGATGTAAATCTTCAGCAATCTGACAGCCGGATTGTCCCGTACCCACCACCAACACACTACCTGCGGGTAGAGATTCGGGATTTTTGTAGGTAGAAGAGTGAATTTGATGGATAGAATCGGGCAAACGTTCCGCCAGACGGGGGATTTTGGGCGTATGGTAGCCACTAACGGCAATGATGACTCGATCGCCAGTGTATTCACCGATCGAGGTACTGACGGCAAATACCCCCGTTGCCATCTGACTAACTTTATTTACCGTCACCCCTTCTTTAATCAGTGGATTGAAGCTAGCGGCGTAGCCTTGGAGATATTTGACAATCTCATCTTTAGGCATAAATCCATAGGGATCGTTACCAGGATAGGGATAGCCAGGAAGTTGACATTGCCAATTGGGAGTTACCAGACAAAATGTATCCCAACGT
>NZ_JBGSQZ010000142.1:0-5553 GCF_041737865.1 Chamaesiphon sp. | reverse complement strand
TCGGAAGTTTTCTGACTCGATCGATCTCGTTGCCATCGTTCAACAGCTAACCCAAGCCCCATCTCATTAATTTCCAGAATCCCCCTTTTCGAGGGTTTATACAAAAAACCCCCTCTAGCTGGCGCGGGATTTAAGACTCTTTCCACGGTTCCAGCTCCTGGCCTAGCTGCTCCCATCGGTCTCGTTCCGTTCTTAACTCCTCAAGCTGTTCGCTCGTTCCCAACTGCTCCAGCCGCCAGATTTCATCTCGGTACCACGCGGCTTTCAATCTACAGTAGAAGTAATCGGGGATCTCTTGAAATCCTAATGAATGCTGCCAAGCACGACTGCCCTCGTTACAAATATGGTAGGCACACCGGAGATCTTTAACCCCATCTGCGTACAAACTATTTATGGCACTGGCGACCATTTGGGTGGCGATGCCCATTCGTTGATGTGACGGCTTCACAAATAGCAGATCTAGCACGACTCGCTCTTCCTCCTTCTTGACAAACAAGGCTAGACCGACGATCTGCTGGCTATTTGGCTCTAGTGCCATTCTAGAGACTGGATGAGGCTGACCGCGCACTCCTTGGAAATAGTTGGTGATGTTCTTGCGAGCATGAGCGCGGATATCGTCCGCCGACCAGTTACAAAATTCGACCGAATCTTCAAATGCCTCAAAGAAGGCAGCGATCGCCCGTTCTTGCAGGGACGGCTCGACAGGCACTATCCAATCCGATCCCACAATCGCTTTGGGTGTTAAGGTCAGTTGAGTACGCACGAGATGTTCTCTGGGGGTCAGGTGTCCTTCGCCTGAAAAATATTCAGCCTTCCAACCGAAAGGGTGTTCCATCAATCTAAACTCTTCAACTGACATTGGGATATGCTTGCTTTTCATGACACGGATTATTTCCAGTTAAGTAGAGCATTAATACTATTTTATCGGCAGGGTGGCAATTTCTAGGTACTGGGACGCTCCGATCTCTCGGAATCGAGCGGATCGAAGGTGCGATCGATCTGGGCGTGGGGAATCGATCGCTCGTCAGCGGTGGTAGGTTAGATCCTAAAGATCGTATTACCGTCCCTGCCAACTTATGAGCGAAATCCAACCAACTCTCAGAACGATGTGTTTTACGACCGGATTCGCGATATCCTCGAATCTGCCCGTACTAGTGTAGTCCGCACTGTCAATACCGCCCAAGTCCTATCGAATTGGCTGATTGGACGAGCGATTGTCGAAGAGGAACAGCAGGGACAACACCGCGCTGACTATGGCGAAAACTTACTCAAGAATTTAGCTCAAAAGCTCAAACAGGACTTTGGTAAGGGTTACTCCTATTCCAACCTTAAATTCATTCGACAATTTTATCTAGCCTTTCCCCAACTGCTAACTGAAGCAGAAATAGGCTACGCAGTGAGTAGCCAATCAGAACTAATGGGATCGACGAGTAACCCCAATACCAACTGGAAACCTGGACGACTCCATCCCAACCTCTCTTGGACGCACTATCGAACGCTGATGCGAGTTGAGAACTCAGGTGCGCGGGCATTCTATGAAATCGAAACGCTCAAAACCAACTGGTCATCCAGAGAAATGGAACGTCAAATCAATAGCTTACTCTTTGAACGGCTGGCTAAAAGTACCGACAAACAAGGATTGATGCAACTGGCAACTCAGGGACAAATTATTCAAACATCCGCCGATGTGTTCAAAGATCCTTTTGTGATCGAATTCCTGGGACTACCAGAATCGCCGCGTTTAGTCGAATCAGATCTAGAAACCGCCCTCATCGAAAATCTCCAAACTTTCTTATTAGAACTGGGTAAAGGCTTCGCCTTCGTCAAACGTCAAGAACGGATTACTTTAGATGGCGACCACTTTTACATCGATCTAGTTTTCTATCACACCATCCTCAAGTGCTATATCCTCATCGATCTCAAAGTTGGCAAACTCACCCACGGCGACCTCGGACAGATTCAACTATATGTCAATTACTACGACCGCGAACGCTGTACCGAGGGTGATAATCCGACTCTCGGTTTGATTCTCTGCTCTGATAAAAATGATGCAGTTGTTAAATACACGCTCGGAGCCGAACAGCAAGATAAAATCTTCGCTAGTCGCTATCAACTTCACCTTCCTACCGAAGCCGAATTGCGCCGCGAACTCGAACAATTGCAACTCAACCTCGATTCAAGAGCATCATCAGACTAATTATGACAACCGATCCAGTTGCTCGTTACCACAACTAAAAGCTGCTTTATCGCGATCGGGTGCTAGAAGTTCGATGCAAAAGTCAGTAGATTCGGGATTTAGCACTAATCCGATTCCTGTTTACTCATCATCTGGGCATACCATCGAGCATCAGCAATCGCTCGTTCGCTCGCAGGAGCGGGATTTAATAGTGCTTCGGCAAATACCAGCCGATCTCGCTCGGTTAATTCGATCGATTCGCGATCTTTAATAGTTTGAACCGCTGCATCAGCTAAAACTGAAATCATGAATTCAGTCAAGTTCTGTCCGCGCAAACCCGCAGCCCTTTCCATCAGTTGTTTTTGCTCTAGCGTCACCCACGCTTCCAACCGTGCATTCTTAGCAACCCTATTCGTTTTGGTTGTTGAATCGGTGTCTATTTCCATAATCTCAGTCGATCGCTAAGGATATGACATCATTTTACGGCTATAAATCGTACATGATTCGATTCGCTTGCTCTTTGAAAATGAAGACTGTACTAGGATAGAAGATAGCCAAGCATCCCTCATTTCAACTCCCACCTCATATGAACAGCCTCTACGGGAAATTAGATCCTAGAGACATCCCTACCTACTCGATTAAAGATGCTGCGCGGTACTTGCGAATTCCCAGCAGCACGATTCGTTCGTGGACGGTAGGGCATCACTATTCTGTCAAAGATGGTTCCAATTTCTTCGCCCCTCTCATCGAAATTTTTCAGCAGAAACCATATGCTCTTTCCTTTACCAACCTGATCGAAATTCACGTCCTGCGGGCTATTCGCCAACATCATAAAATTCAACTCGACCGAGTGAGAGATGCCTTAGATTTTATCGACGAAAAATTTCATCTTCCCCATCCGCTTGCCAGTCAAAATTTTAGTACCAATGGTGTGGATTTATTCATCGAACGTTATGGAGAATTAATTCAAGCCACTCAAAAAGAACGCATTCAATTAAAACTAGCGATTAACACCCATCTCGAACGGATCGAACCAGACGACCGAGGACTGGCGATCAAGTTATATCCATTTACCCGCACCCATGAAGAAAATAATCCTCGAATCGTGGCTCTCGATCCGCGTATTGCCTTCGGACGGTTGACGATCGATGGCACGGGCATTGCTACTAGTATCTTAAAAGAGCGATATTTAGCTGGAGATTCAATCGACGATTTAGCCGCAGATTATCAATGCTATCGGCTCTCGATTGAAGAAGCAATTAGATGTGAATTAACGCAGATAGCTGCATGAATGAAGTTCGCGCTCCAACTTTTTTTATCGACCGTTGCCTGGGAAATAAACTCATCGTCGAAACCTTACGTGGTGCTGGGGTCAGCGTTGAAATTCACGACGACCATTTCGCTCAAGCCGCTCAGGATATCGATTGGATTCCCGAAGTAGGTCAAAGAGGATGGACGATCTTAACCAAAGATGCCCGCATCGGTCAAAATCAATTAGAACGTCTAGCTGTAGCCAGTGCCCAAGTGAGGATGTTTACGCTAGCTTCTCAAAATCTCTCTGGGCAAGATATGGCAGATGTTTTCCTATTAGCTATTCCTGAAATGGAAAAGTTTATCGATCGCCATCCCGCTCCATTTATTGCTAAAGTCTATCGAGATGGTTTGGTTAAAAAATGGAAAGATAATGTAAGTTTACTGGCCGAATTAACAAAGTTTTTCGATTCATAAAGGTGGTTTTAGATCGTGTCTTCTTTCACTCACAACCATCCCGAATTTACTATTCAAGCAGCCGCAGATTTACTTAATGTTTCCCGCTCGTTTCTAATCGATAAAATTGAATCTGGCGAAATTCCCCACCACAAAGTCGGCATCCACTATCGGATTCACTTTAACGATCTGGCGATCTACAAAGAACGCCTCGATCTGGCTACATCTCAAGCTTTGGATGAAATGGTCGAGATTTCTCAAGCACTAGGATTATACGATTGAAGTTTATCAACAGAACTGTCTGAATACTCTTTTGGTACTAAAACAGTATTCAGTTCGTGTCTAGAGCCATACGATCGCGCCAACAATTCAGAATTTACTTTGAGACACGATTCAATCGGTTTCGTCCCAGCCCCTTAGACATGTCGCACACAGTCCATCGTCCAAATTGGCATCATCGGCTAGACAGGAGTAGCAGAGATTGAATTGCTGGGCGTATCCTTCTAAAATCTCCCCTCGATTACAGTCATACTTATTTGTTGCCATTTCTATAATTTCTTTAATCGCTGTCTGAGCTGTGGTCGTTTCTATTCCTGAAAACATTTCATGTCGATCGAGGATTTCAATTACCTGATTCAACATATAGCTGCCAGAGTGATTTGACATACGATCGCTCCTAATCTACTTTTCTAAAATACTCGATCGCATTATAGTATAAACAAACTATGATGTCTTCATGCAAGTGGAATGAGTGGTAAGTCCGCTCGCCATACAGCTATCGCATTAAATATGCAATTCAATACTTATTCAATACTTATTTAGTACCAAAACAGCCGCGCCTTCCCAAAACCCCTGGCGGGGAAAAACTCGTCGGCGATCGTCTTTTTGTACTTAGTTGCAATTTCCGTCTCAGCTTGGGGATCTAGCTTGAACTGGTAATAATCTTTCACCCCCGGAAATCTCTTCACCAGTTCGGCAATGTCGGCAATTAATTCCGCCTGAGAACGCTCCTTCAGGTATTGTTTGAGTTGAGTAAGATTAATTTTAGGCTGAGTCATCAGATTGTGCCTTGATGCAATATCTGTATAATTTTAGTACTAAAGATGTATACAATTAGAACTTATCCTAAACCATAAGAGTACGATGATTATTGTCATTGGTGGCATTAAAGGCGGGGCGGGCAAAAGTACGGTCGCGGCTAATTTAGCCGCTCGTCGCGCCACAGAATATAACGTTCTACTCGTCGATGGGGACGAACAAGAAACAACCACTTTATGGGCGGCGACTCGCAGTGAAAATCTCTCCCAGCAGAATTCAAACCTTACCTGTATCCAACTCAGAGGTCGGGCGGCTAGAGATGAAGTTCTCAAATTATCCGCCCATTACCAAGATGTATTGATTGATGTCGGGGGTCGGGATACTACGACCCAACGGGCAGCTCTGACGATTGCTAATTTAGTTTTGCTGCCATTGCCTCCTCGCGGCCCCGATATCTGGACTTTAGATAAGGTGGCGGAATTGTTGGAGGAAGTCCGCACCGTTAATCCCGATCTAGTCGCTTGGGCTTTTTTAAATCGAGCGGATGCCGGGGGCACGGATAATCAAGATGCCATGCAAATGATTTCCGATACGCCTGGGATCGAATTAATCACTCCGCGTGTGGGCGATCG
>NZ_JBGSQZ010000091.1:0-2435 GCF_041737865.1 Chamaesiphon sp. | reverse complement strand
AGATCGCGAACCTCCCAGAAATTCTGCTATCACTATAGGTTCGCGTTGCGGTTTACTAAAGTAGCAGCGGAAGGTTGCTTGTTAAGCCAAGATCGTAGCCACCAAGCCATTCATCTATTCCAGTTGACGAATCGATGTACCCATCTTTTTTAGCTCGATCGTATTTTTCTTTATACAGACCAACACAGTGCCGTTGTAGAATTCGATAGTTAGCTTTACCGATCGCTTCGTCGTATTCAGCAAGAATACTAGGCGAGGCGTTCCACCAACGAGGATTGACTAACACTGAACTTGTGGGAGAGATCATTTGCCATTTTTGGCTGACAGTTTTCCACTCTAATTTTTTAAGACCTTCTAAGTAATTATAAACACCAGAATTGTGCTGCGATAAAATTGCATCTTGTAACAGTAATTTGCTATAAAGCGTCAAGACATCTGGTGACTGTAGATTTGTACCCATTGCCATTGCCTGTAATGTACGAGTAGCGCGTCTATCGCTACCAAGAGGGACTGGATAATTTCGTACAGTTTTAAATATAGTTACAGGACTTTCACTATCTTTCTTGTTCCTGTTGATCCGTCCAGCAAATTGCACGATCGATTCTAATCCTGATAGTTCGCGGTAGCCCTGAGCACAATCGAGATCTACACCTGTTTCAATCGCGCTAGTCGCGCAAATAATGACAGGATGACCATCCTTTTTCGCTCGATCGACTGCTGCCCTAATCTCAGCTAAGACTACATCGCGGTGAGCGGGAGGCATATTAGCAGTATATTTATAAACTTGATAATCTGACAGAGATTGCGTAACTGTATAAACATCATTACAAGTAGCTACAGTATTTGTCACAATCAGGGTGCTACTTTTTTGAGATTGGACGATTTCAGCGGTGATGAATTCCCATGTTAAAGGTGATTTAGCCCATTTATATTCGACTCGTCTAGTGCCTGCGAAATATCGATCGATTTGAGCTTGTGGAAGTACTTCGATTGGATTAATGCCCAAAGGTGCGTAATCTGGCATAGTTGCCGTTGACAATATAATTGAAACTCCGTGGTCTTGCACTAATTGGTCGAGTATTTTAATACAAGCGATTAATAGTTCATTTGGTAATCCTTGTACTTCATCCAAGACAATCACCGCATTTTTTAAACTGGGCATTCTTTGCGCCGTTTGTGCTCTAGAACCCAGCAACACTTCAAAAAGTTGCACCATCGTTGTAGTGATAATGGGCGTTTCCCACCACTGTCGAGAGTTACGAAGTTGTTTCGGGTCTTGAGTTTTTGGATCGACCAATGTACTCCAGTGCCCAAGAACATTATCCGCGCCTAATACTTCTTGATACTGGTTGTACGACTGTTCTAAAATTGCCGTCCACGGCACACAATAAATGACTTTTTGTTTATCCCATTGGGCTGCATGATCGAGAGCTATTTGCATTACGCTCCAAGTTTTGGAGATACCACATGGGCCGCGTACTGATAGCCAGCCAGGGGCAAGATGCGCTCTTTTTCGACATTGAGTATAAAAGTCACAACGTAACCTGTCGATTTCTGTCTGAGGATTGCTATATTTAGTTGCATACCAAACTGCTAGCTTCTCAGACAGATCTGCCATTGACGGATAATTCTTGGGTTGCCAGCCGTCGCTCATTGCTGCATTTTGTCGATCGGCAGCAATCAAACAGCCATACAAAAATCGTAATCTTTGAGCTGTGGAATACTGATTAGGTACGATCCAATTATCTAAATCGCGATAATCGACAGCATCGATCGCTTGTTGCAATGCGGTTAGATATTCAGGCTCGATATTCCATCTATCGTCATCGAGTTTGGGTAACGGTTTGGCTGGATCTTCTCCTATGAGCCAATCTACTCCTGCTGGAAAATCGGGTAATCCTGTATGATGACAAGCGATCGCTATTGCTAATGAAATAACCTTAAAATGTTTGCGATCGGGAAATAACCGCATTAAATATAAAGCCCCTTCAACTGAATGATGCGGTAACTTTACTTCTCTACCTTGGGCAATTTCATTAATTCCATAGACCCATTTAGGATGATACTTGCCATAGTCATGGAGCAGTCCGATTAACTTTGCCCATACTTCTAGATCTGGGCAAAGTTTGGCGGTGCCATCACCAACACCGATGAGATGAACGAGCAAATCTTGATTAGGTCGAGCTAGTGCTTTGAGCATCATAATGTACGCCGACCAATATTATTTTTGAGGCTATTAAAAATTATAAATCTTAAATGTTTGCATAAATCCGATCGAAGTAAACATTATTTAATGATTTTTGTGACTTTTTACCTGCGATTTGGGAAGCATATATATATAAGAGAATTCAATAACCGTCGATCGTGAAAGTAATTATTAGTGCCCCACTAGGTCATTTCCAACGACCAGGGAATCCAGGAGAACCCAGTACCTA
>NZ_JBGSQZ010000004.1:0-3181 GCF_041737865.1 Chamaesiphon sp. | reverse complement strand
GATTGGGATATTAATTTAGATCTAAATTAATGTCCTAATCGAGGTAAATAAGCAAGATGACATTTCCAAGTAAAAATTATAACCTAGCAATTGCTACAATTGTCAGTATTTCAACGATCGCGATCGCCGCTGTAGCTCAATCTGACCCCAATCCTTATATTCAAGAAAATTTGAATGCTGGTATAAAAACATCGGCAACACCCGAATACCCAAATAACCAAATCGATACTCACAAGCAAAATATTCAGAAAAAGATTAAAGTAGTTCAACCCAATAAGGTGACTCAACCAGGGGCAAATCAATCATTTGTCAAAGAAAGTGGCCCTATTTTTGTTAAAGATGGCAGCAAATTACCTGGAATTGATAAAGTAACTCAGCCTGGAAGTGTAGTAAAACCTGGGAAAGTAATGCAGCCAGGGGCAAATCAATCATTTGTCAAAGAAAGTGGTCCAATTTTTGTCAAAGATGGCAGCAAATTACCTGGAATTGATAAAGTAACTCAACCAGGTGCCGCCAAATCTAACTCTAAATCTTTCCCTTCCGCAGTAGAGATCGAGCAGGAAATTAGATCGACAGAAACTAAATAGCTACACCCGATCGGATTAAGTATTGTTGTGACAGGGTAGAAACTTGTCACAACAGTCCTACTTTTTTTTCAGAGCGTCGATCCTTCTCTCCTGCCTAATATTACCGAGCGTGAATTAGCTATGAAATATCAATCTACGCAGTTTGTCATCAAAACCTCAAAGCAATGTAATCTGCGCTGTCAGTATTGCTATGAATTTAGCGAACTGCACAAATCTGATGTCATGACGATGGCACAGATTGAATCGATGTACCGACATATCGAAAGTTACTATCGATCGCTCGAAATTCCGGTAGCGATTCACTTTATCTGGCATGGTGGCGAACCTTTATTAATTTCACCACAGTTTTATTGGGAAGCATTAGATTTGCAAGCAAAAATATTTGCTAGTAATCATTATCAAATCACCAATGGAGTCCAAACTAATCTAACTATATTAGATGATGAGCGGTTACTATTGTTGGCAGAAGGATTCGATCGAGTGGGAGTATCTGTAGATATTTTTGGCGATCTGCGAGTATATGAAAATGGTCGTGATTCTCAAGCGCGTGTCTTAGCAAACATGGATCGATTGCGTGAGGCAGAGATTCCATTTGGGTGCATTACTGTCCTCAGCAAGAAAAATATTAATAATGTCGAGCAGATTTATCAATTTTATCGAAAACTCGGTCTATCAGCTAGATTGCTCCCCCTACATCAAACTAGCAACCAGGGTCAAAATAGTGGCATTGAAATCGATCCTCATAGCGTTCTCAAAGCATTTCAAACTATTTTCGATCTGTGGTTGGCAGATGAAGAGTTTGTCTGGATCGTTCCCGTCATCGAGATGGTTACGGAGGTGCTAAACTTTTACGATCCGAGTGTTGCTTGCAATTTTTATGATAAGCGCGAATGGGAAGGAATAAATTTAGTAAATATTACTGGAGACTTGTACGGCTATGCTGATGCCTATGAGATCGATCTTAGCTACGGTAATCTATTTACCACTCCCCTCGGTGAATTATTTAGTGGGAAGAAACACGAGCAGTCAATTTTAGCAGCAGAGCAAAGATTAGAACAAACTTGTGTTAATTGTAAATTTTTTGGTGCTTGTTGTGGTTATCCGATCGCTGAAAATGGATATGAATATAATGAATTAGATCCCGATGGGGCGATTCGTTGTATCGTCCATAAAGGCATGTTGCAATATATCGAATACCGCCTAATTGAAGAAGGCATTATTAATGGCGGTATTGTCGATCTCCAACGCTTGAAAGTAGCCCAAGTAGATCGAGAGGTGCAACATGTTTAGTACATCTGTCACAAAAATGGGATTAAAATCAGGGTTAAAGATTTATGGTAGGGATATACCGATTACAATCGATCGATTGAGGATTAATGATGGTGTTATCAGAGTAAATCCCGATTTATATCCTCAGTACTCTCATCCGGCTTTTATCCCCAAATTGCCGTGGCGACCCCTGACAGATGCCGAAACCGAAATAATGACCGCACATATCGATCCTAGTAATGTCAGTCAAACAATCGGGATTGTCAAATTTCCCGAATCGGTAATCGATCGACTCCAAAATATAATAAAATGGGGAGAAACTGAGTACAGAAACTCAGTAACATCTAGCCAAATTCTCGCTCATGCTGAATATGATTCAGCCCGCACCCAAATTCAGGAATACATATTCCAATCCTATGCGATCGATCGTGACTTTGATTGTCTGGGCTTAATTCGGTGCGATATAGATCTACCCACAACTACTATCAATGGGATCGAGTTTCTGCCTGAAAAGTTATTTGCAGGATTGCATTTAGATAGTTGGGATTATCGCCCATTTCGGCTGCGCCATCTTGCCAGGAATCGAATTTGTATTAATTTGGGTCGAGAAGTTCGTTATTTCCTCCTCATCAATCGTACCCTCCAGCAAATTTTTGAAGACCTTAATCTAGTCGATCCTAATGACATTTATCGAGACTATCGAGGTGTGCGGCTATCACTCAAGTTCTTACGAGCTTTAGCCGACTATCCAGTCATTAGATTAGCAGTTTATCCTGGCGAAGCTTATATCGCTCCTACCGAAAATTTTATTCATGATGCTACGAGTATCGGCAAAACCGAGCCGGATTGGAGTATCACATTTTTAGGTAGATTTTTAATTCCCAATTAGCACACAAATTCGATTCTTATAAATCCCAAGAGTTGACTATCTCTATCTGACAATCTACAAAATCATCGACATTCCGAGTAGCAATTAGTGCGTTATTTGCTAAACAAATTGCAGCAATTTGAGCATCAGCTTGAGCGGTCGGCTTACCAATTGTTTTGCAGTTTGCAGCAATTTCAGCAAAACAGATATCTGCTTCAGTGACTCATATGCTACGAAAAATGGACTCGATCGAAGCAGAGATCGAATGTCCATGGGGCGGCACGTTGTTCTAAACGGATAATTAGATCTGGTTCTAGCTGATGAATTGTAATATTAGACATGGCAGATCGATCTAAACTACTGTCAACTGTCGATCGATCGAGTTGGTAGATTTTGAAGCTGGGTAGCAAACCATAAAGCTGCGTTACCATTCTCATTATCCATCCGATCGAGTGTT
>NZ_JBGSQZ010000052.1:0-10382 GCF_041737865.1 Chamaesiphon sp. | reverse complement strand
TAATCCATAGCTTCGATAATAACCATATTTTTCTAACCATTCAGATGCACTACTTGGTGTGCCATCACTACTCGGCCCTCTAACTTTATCTGTATATAATTTCCCTGTGGTTAAGGGTGCTGCTGAATCTCGATCGAATGGCGGTGCAAATAATATTTTTTTGGCTTCTAACCATCTTTGAATTAGACTAACAGCTTCATCTTGAGATATCTGTGGATCTGGTGTAGCTACAGCAATAGGTTCCGTACTAGGGCTGACAGTATCTGCTGGTGAAGGTGTCGCTACTACCTCAGGGGATGAGTTAGATATATTTGGCGGCGATGGTGTTGGGATCTCGGTGGGTGATGGATTAGGTGGATTTGATGGTGTTGGGGTAGATGATTGATTTGTATTTGCACCTATCGGCTGAGGTTGTTGCCTCATCGCCAGAGTTGCGATAACTCCGCTTCCACCACCAATCAAGAACATGATTAATACAAATAATAATATTTTAAAAAATTTGGCTCTCTCTTCTGCTCGAATTTTTTCGATTTGGAGATCGGTCAAATCATGACGATCTGTTATGTACTTTTGCTCGATCTTAGAAATCGATTCAGGTGACATTTCCTTCGTCAATCTTTCTACTCGATCGAATTCTCGATTATCGCAATCATAAATCTGATAGTATTTATTCTTGATAACTTGAATAGCACTAAAAACCTCAGCGTGAGTAGGAATATTTATTGCTCGTCCAGTTATATCTTTGAGTTGGGATATTTCCCGATTGTCTTGATATAGTTGATAGTGTGCAGCAATACAGGACAGCGCAAGATACCGAATCCCTAATGGGATCGTCAAATCCTGCTTGAGGATAATATACTCTTCAATTGCTGTATTAACTGTTTGCAAATTACTATTGCTATTTACGATCTTTCTAGCAGTCGATCGATCTCTATTTATTTCATCTATTTTATTTTCTAAATTAGTGATTAATGGATATTCTTCGATCATAAGGATTATAGTTACGTTATGAATTAAGATATTTTGTCGATATTAGTAGATATTTAATTTCGCTGAATCCCGTAGCAGAGTCGAGCAACTACAGGCGACTTTTCCTTCATCACGCTAGTAGTATTGATACTGAGACTATTGAGAAAATCATTCAATCCCTGCGTTTTCGATCCATCTTTTTTACCACCATCATCCCACTCTTTCCAAACTGCGGGAGCTTGGATCGATCGAGCAGTCAAATCCGCAGTCACATAGTATAAGCCGCGATCGATCTTCTCTGGATCGAATTTCATCTCTACACCCAATTTATCATCGACTAAACTCGAATTAATATCTAACAGCGATTTATCGCTACGATCGACAAATGCAGGCTTTTCTTTTTCTTCATTATATTTACGAACTTGGTATCGAGGTTCGAGCTGATTAGGAGCTGCGGTATCGGGATTAGCTTGATATTTGAGCGTATATTTTAGAGCTTGTTTATCTGAATTACTATTCTCATTAACTTCCAAAAATTGGATCGGTTGTTCGCCATTCTCCATCGAGAATCGATCTTGAGACAGCGAATCAGGTGAGGTGATACCTTTGGGTAGGTTATCCTCAGAAGCTGCTAGATAGCTAGGATTTGCAATAGTACGATCGGCTGTAAATATAGTTAACTGCGATCGATCTTTGAGTAAACTACTACTATCAGCAGAGCGAATTGTTTTAGTGAATTCAGAGATCGCCTCATACTTTCCTACTAGTAAGATATAAAAGGGACGACTAGTTGCGGTAGATTTACCAGCATAGTCGTAAGCTGGAGCATTATTTGGAGGATAAACTTTGCCCTCAAATTCACTGCCGATACCCCAAATGGCTACAGCATAACCATCTTTTTTTAGATAGTCTTCGAGGATCCGTTTACTAACTGCATTGACATCACCATCATCGGGTTGCAGATCGGTGACAACTGCAATTAACTGCTCGCCTTTGACGGTCTTCAGGTCGGGAAAAGTATCAGCTAATCTACTAGTTTGTCCGGTATAGAAACCAGCACCAAAAGACTTTTGAAACTCAGTTCGATCGATCGATCTCCTACCAGTATCGATCCGTGCGTATTCTACCCCGCCAGGAGCAGCTAAAGAGACCCTATCTAATAATTTAAGAGTTTGAACATAATGACTGTTACCATCCTTGGCGTAACCTACCATCGAAGCCGAACCATCAAGCGTCAAAATAATTCTACTTTTATCTGTAGCAGTTGTTGTAGTTTTATCTTCACCAAATTTACAAGGCAGCGCGATATTACCATCTGCAACCTTCCCACCCTCGATCGTACCGATCGCTTTTGGACTTTGTTGACAACCTGTAAGAGCTATTAAGATTGCCATCAAGACTGAATAATAAGCAATCGAAGGATATTGATGAGGTAGAAGATTCATAATTACCACTGACGGGAGATAATGTATTATCTACTCTTTACGCATGACTATGAGTGGAATCAGGATAAAAATACTGAGAAAAGTAGTACAAAACTCTTTGGTGGAGCCTCTCCTGCGGAGACTCGTCAACTAGGTTAATACCTTAACCGAACCGTATTGGCACCAATAGAGGTTAATTGGGTAGGGGTATCTTGGGTCTACGCTGGGCGATTGCACTTTGACATCGCTACATCGAGTATTCCTGACAACCACACCATGCCATTTTTCACAAATCGAGGGAACTAAATCTTAAAAAAAAGTATCGAAATTGACCAAACTCTATTTTCTTGTTAGATAATTTTAGTTATGATTAAAGATAAGTAAACTTAATCAGTAATATAACGGGGATCGTAGTGATGGTGGATCGAGCAACATGGAGCGAAGCGCAAGAAATGGCAGTCTATCGTCCTGGACAAAGAGTCGAAATCAAGCATCGTCCTGGAGTCGTCGATACAGTCATTGCTTACGATCCCACCATGGTACCTCCCGTGATCCTCGCGATCGATCCCCAACCTCGCTATCCTGAAGAACTAAACTTAATTTCCCAACCTGGTAGCGGATTCAACTGGTTGAATCCCTGGGCGAGAAATATTAGTACTCCCACACACTCAATGCACCACTAAGAAAGCGATCGCAGATTTCGGCAATAATCATGATCTCTTGCCGCAGGAACCCAATCTGGCATGGACGACAAAGATTTAACTACTTTAAGCAGTCCACCATGCCACTGACTGGATGTTCTTAATCAATCGCTGGTTTGGCGGTATTGCTCGATAAAATCTTGCACCATTTGACGGTATTCGCGCATCGTTTCATCGACCCAATTCCGATCGTTACCATTGACATAGATGTGTACCAATGGTTCGCCAGCATCGGGGAGAATTAATACCCAGCGATCGTCTTGATAATTAACGATTTTGACTCCATCTTCGGTATCTAAATACTCCGGCTGATGATTTTCGAGAATGTACCGCATCAAGCCGCCTTTAGCCGTCCAGGGGCAGCGAAGGGAATGACTGCGATAAAAGACGCGCGGTAGCTCCGCACGGAGGCTACTGAGCGATCGTTCCTGACGGGTGAGCATTTCGATCAGTTTGGCGATACAGAACATCGCATCGAAACCAGGATGAAATTCGGGGAAGATAAAGCCCATTTCACCACTCCCGCCGAGGACGACATTCGGCAACTGCTGACAGGCTTCCATCAGTGCGGTGGGGCTGGCTTTGGTGCGCTTGACTTTGCCGCCATGCCGACGGACAATTTGTTCGATCGCACTGGAAACCTGAACGGGGACTACTACAGTGCCGCCAGGATAAGCTGTGAGGACAATTTGCACCATTAGTGCGGTGAGCATATCGCCCCGAATTGGCACCCCTTCTTCATCCACGAGGATCAGTTGTTCGCCGTGAGCGGAGACTTGCACCCCAAATGAGGCTTTGAGGGCGACGACGACGTGTCCGAGTTGGTTGAGTAATACTTCCCGCTCGTTGCTACTCAGGGACATCTGATTGAGGCTGGCATTGAGTACCACCGCGTCACAGCCAAATTTTGATAACAGCACGGGGAGGATCGCACCGGAGACGGCATAGACGTAATCGACGACTACTTTAGTACCTGCATGACGAATGGCATCGATATTGAGTTGTTTTTGAAAGGCAGATTTATAAATTTCCATCCCTTGGGAAAAGCGGTTGACATCGCCAATTTCTTGTACCCGCGCTCGGCGCAAATCTTCTTTGAAATAGGCTGATTCGATCTTTTTCTCTTGGGTAGTGGAGATATTGATGCCGCGATCGTCAAAGAATTCGATTAAGATGGAATCCATTCGATCGGGATGCAGCCTAACGTGAATCCCGCCGATCACATCGACTTCATCACGGCGTTGGCGGAGGGAATAGATAATTTTGCGCGCAACGGGGATAGCGGTAGATTCTAAGTCTTGAATATTAATCCCCACAGACATCAATCCCGCAATGAGCGATCGAGATACCATCCGCGATACATTGCGCTGATCGCGGGAGACAGTCACCTGAGATCCGGGCTTCAGGGTAGAGCCATAAGCCGCCCCCAGTTTGACTGCAAATTCTGGCGTAATATCAATATTTGCCAAACCTTGAACGCCCCGTTGAGCAAACAGATTGCGATGAGCGATTTGTCCCCAGATCAAATTAATATTCAATATAGCTAGCGGCTCGATTTCTTTATTCGGCCATACTCGTACATTCGGGTTGATTTGTGCCTCATCGCCGACATTCGACAGTGCCCCCAAAACTGACCCTTCCAGCACTTGAGCACCGCGACCGATCCTCACCCCACGCGCGAGGACGCAAGCCCGAAGCTGGGCATCCTCGCTGATGATGCAGCCATTGCCAATAATCGGTCGCTTGAGATTGGCACCGCGACCGATCGCCACATTATCACCGACGATCGTCTCTGCCGAAATTCTCACCCGCGCCCCGATTTTACAATTGGCACCAATTACCGCTGGAGCCTCAATTTGGGCACTCGGATCGATATAGGTATTCGCCCCGATCCAAATTCCTGGACTAGTTTCCGGAAAGGGCCAATCGAGCTTGACTTTGCCCCGCAGTGCGTCGTATTGAGCTTCGCGATAGGTCTCAAGTTGACCGATATCGCACCAATAACCATCGGCGACATAGCCATACATCGGCACATCGTGAGTGAGGAGTTGAGGGAATAAATCCTGCGAAAAATCGGCTTCAGTATCGGGATGGAGGTAGTCAAGGATTTCTGGTTCGAGGATATAAATTCCGGTATTTACCGCATCCGAAAATACTTCACTGGCGGATGGCTTTTCTAAAAAGCGACGCACCCGGCGATCTTCATCGAGAATGACTACCCCAAAATCAACGGGGTAGGGAATTTGCGTCAAAATAATTGTAGCTTTGGCACCCTTGCGGCGGTGAAACTCGATCGCTGCTGTCAGATCGATATCGGTAAGACTATCCCCACTAATGACTAGAAATGTCCCGCCGAGAATTTCTTCGACATTTTTGACACATCCGGCGGTACCTAATGCGCGTTCTGCTTCGATCGCGTAATGAATCTTGACACCAAAATCGCTCCCATCACCAAAATAATTTTGAATTACTTCCGGCAAGTAGTGCAAAGTAATGATAATTTCGGTAATGTGATGGCGTTTGAGCAAATTGATAATATGCTCGGCGATCGGGCGATCGATCGCTGGTACCATCGGTTTGGGCAATTCGCACGTCAAAGGTCTCAACCGCGTCCCCGAACCTCCAGCCATCAATACTGCGCGCAGTTGCATATCTTTTTTTATAGGGGGTAATTACCCAATACATCTTAATTGTGATGCTATTTTTCAAGCCTGTGCCTTGGTCGATCGCATAGGTTAATATATCTGTCTCAATCGAGAATTAGAAGAACCCTTGCTAAAATAGAGTGTAGATTGTCACCATCAGGCAATTTCATTACCAATACTGTAGCAGTCCTCATCAAGTAAGATTACCGGAAAGACTTATGCAATTTGTTGTCATTGGTTTAGTTGGGGCATACGGATATGGAGTCTGGAAGTTTTCGCGCAACTTCAACCGTACCAACTATCAACGCACTCTCCCAACTAAAATTGTCCTTGCGCTGCTCTGGCCAGTTTGCTACATCGTCAATGGCTCCTATCGTCAAAATTTCAATAAGGCTCTCAAAGGCGGTGACTAAATTGGTTGACGTAGTTAGTTTAAAGCATCCTGCCGCAAACATTGTTTAAATTTTAGATCGATCGACCCGCAATAACCACACCATTAATGCCACCACACCAATTTGAAGCGCGAGGTTAGGAATAGTTGTTTCGAGATCTCTACCAGCAAGTACTTTGAAGAAGAAAACTACACCCCCAATTGCTCCAGAAGCAGCACAACTCACATAGATAAATTGTCGTAGTCCTCGATATGGAGATTGGATTTCAGCTCGGAGCCGACGACGAAGTTCGGGATCGAGTGAGGATTTCGGTTTAAGTTCTGTCATTTTGTTCTCAAGTCAATTTATAATGATAACTCGGGTATATTGACTATACCTAGTCTTGCCGATGTGGCTCAGTGGTAGAGTAGTTGATTCGTAATCAATTGGGCAGGGGTTCAAATCCCCTCATCGGCTTAACAATATCGTGATGAATGATGTACAGTGACACATTCTTTGTCATTGGTGACACATTACTGTCATCAAGACTAATTAAGTGTCGTTGAAACAAAATGTTGTCATTAAAGTATTAGTGACAGATTACTGTCGTGTCGATACAGACTGGAAGGATCTGTAGACATGCTTTTGGTGTAATTTGACTTATTTACAGCTAGCATATGGAAAATGATTTGGGGACACCCCACTTTCCCAGTGACACTCACGACCAATTGATTACCTTTCAACTATTGCTGGGAGCGAAAAATGCTTACGAGTCCATTATCTTAGATGTAACGATTTCTTACAAAAGCCCAGACCACACCTCATGAAGAAGAATGGTTGTGACGTTTGACGATCTGTTCGTTGCACCAAGTGAAACTGCGCTGAAGATCGGGCAATTGGACTTTGCCTGTGTGGATCTCTTCGAGCAAGTCGCTGAGAGATTCTTTGGTGTTATCGAACATACCGATCGAGTTCATAGCTACTATTATTGGCACCAACTCTTTTCAGCATAAGTCCTCTGCTGGATTTCAGATCGTTTGGAGATAGAGAAAGGATCGTAACGATCCTTTCTTATGAATATTGGTAAACAAGTACTTGACAATCCCTCAAATCTTTAAATTGTTAGCAGCTCCTTGGCTTTTTAGGATCGATCGTAATAATTCTGGTGGAATCTCATCAAAATATTCCAAAATCAAGTCTGTTATTGCCAAATATCGTAAGTGATAGTGATTCGGGGCGGTATAGTCTCTACCGCTCTTAAACCAGCGTTTGACGCTACCTAGAGAACAATTGCATAGAGCCGCCATTTGTACTCGCGTCACATCCCATTTAGCTTCAAATTCGCGCGGAGTCATGGCTAACTGACAATTAGCTAGCTTCTGAATCAGATCGAGTTCCCGCTGTGCCAATTTACGCGGCGTATTCATCATCTGCTCTGCCTGTAATTTTTGCTAGATTGGCTGCTGAGTTCTATACGGCAAATACTTCAATGCCATAAGTAATGTATAACACGTTATAAAAAACTACTATACATTATTTGACTGTCTAGTAAGGTTGCGAGGGTACGATAAATTTGCTGGGAATTTTGATTGAGCAAATGAGTCAAACCGATCGAGTACAGACATCTGTTTATTTTCCTAAAGAGGTATATGCCGCCCTGGTGAAGTGGGCTGAGGAGGAGGATCGCTCGGTTAGTAATTTGGTGGTGCGGCTTGTGACTAAGGCGATAGAAGAGAAAGAGTCAAAGTGAAGTGGGCAATTGGGAAAAGGGGCGGACGATGCCGAAGTTAACGATCGATAAGACTCCAGAGTGGTATCTGTTGGATCGATGCTCGATTCTCCGCAAGAGAGGCTACGCCAACGAGGAGTTGGACCTGGCTGTTGAAGCGTCAATGATGCAGGGCGATGGGGATACTTCGGCGTTAGAGTAAAGGATAAATGTTCTCAAGTCATTCCACGATCGATACTCCCATCGAGAAGAACTTAGATATTTCGATCGATTACCAGGGCTGAGATACCTCGCCAAGCAAGAGCGTCCAACAAAGATTTAGGAGAGTTAGATGAAATTAGCAGATTTACCTGAAGCTACACGTCAAAAGATCGCGAAGGTACGATGGGATAGTATTGTTGAAAAACACGAAGGGCCATTCGATTGGCACTGCGTTCTCGATCGCGATTCAGAGCCAGATTTCTTCGTTGCGGGGACGGATTTATCACGGTTTGCTCGTAAAATTGAGGATGTCCCAGAGTTCTTAATTGTTGACGATCGCCCGATCCTACTACCAATTCCTCGCAAATATCACCCGAATATTGAGATTAGTAGGACTATTTGGAGTGCGGATGGCAATTCGGTGACAATATTTTTGACGGACACGACCTTTTCAACAGATTGGTTTGAGATCGGTTATCTGGCTATCTGTGATAAGGTTGCTGGCGAGAATTTTTGGTTGACGATTCTTTATCACGAACGGTTTGTAATCGAACCAGATTCGGTCTTGGAAGTTAGATGATGGACTCAAATTCAGTCATGCAGCAATTGGCGATAGCTCACAACGGATTGCTTCTTCGATCGATAGTCTGTCACACTCATAGTCTGCTGCTAGTTCGTCGATCGAGTCTCCGGCTGAATAGCGTTCTTTTAGGATGCTGGTAGCGATGCCTGTACCATCGATCGTCAGGCGACCAAAGGCAATGCGGGGATCGACGACGACAATGCGGGGATTATTTTCTTCATGAGAACGAGTGAAGGGATATAGCTTAATCGCTAATCCCTGGTCATCGGCTTCGATTCTCTGGATGTGGGTATGAATTGCTAGTTCTAATTGGTGAAGCTCGGCTTGGTTAGCTTGGATTAATGCGCCATAGTGTTCGACAAATAGATCGATGCCATCGGTGCTGAATTGTTGTGTGGCAAGGGGATGAGCTACTTTCAATTCTGCATCGATAAAATCTAGCGCGGTTCTGACTTTATATAGTTGAATCTTGTGATGTTGGCGAATAGCCCGCAGGACATGGATTTCAACGAGATTGGTGAAAGATAGTAGGTAGGGTTTGGCTGGGGAGATTTCGATGAGCGGCGCGAAGAAGTTGGAGCCGCTTTTGACAGTGTAGCGATGTCCGATTGTCCACGATCGAATGGTACTGGCAGGAATTCGTAAATACGCAGTGTCTTGAATCGAGTAGATCGGGATGTGTCGGGAATCGATTTTGCTGTAAAGGGTGCTCATTTGATTATCTGCGGCTAAACCGATCGATTCCGATGCTCAAGTTAGCAAAAATTGTTGCTCGATCGATGATGTTATTCTTTTTTACCTAGCTTGTTCTATTTTAACTGACTGGATACTGATACCGATCGAGCATTCCTAATCCTCCGTAAATCGATCGATATCACTCCAAATCGCCGTTACTAAGTTCTCTTGCTCTGGGGGGGGCGGGCATCGGGAATATTATCGGTGGTGGTGAGCCAGACGATCTGGATCTGTTTGGGGGTGTGGAGCTTGGTGATTTCTTGGCTAAGGGTTGGTGGGGAGGTGGGTTTGGTGCCATGCGGCGTGGAATTCTGGGTAGGAAAGAGTTTGGGCACAGTGAGCGAGATTGTTTTCAACATTTATAAATTCATATGGATATTTACTATGTTTTTTTAATTGTCGAACAACTTTAAAATTTTCCTGCCCAGTAGCAATTTTTCCTATTAAATCTGTCATACATACCCAAGAGTAAGAGCTGCCTAAGTAGAATTTTTGAATTTCCAATAACATTCTGATTGCATTATCTTTGCCAACAGCAACTATTCCTAATATTTAATAAGCATGATATATACTATGATTTTCTGAGTCATTTGCTGCTATAAAGTTTAGCAATGTTGCGATTGCATTATCATTGCCGACAGCAATCTTTTTTAAGATGTTTTGAGCACAGTATGTATTGGGATTTTCTGAACTATTCTCTGTTATTAATTTTAATAGTGTCGCAATCGCATTATCATTGTCAATCGCAATCTTTTCTAATATATCTTGAATTTGAGAATAATTGGGATGTTCTAACTCAGGTTGTGTTAGCATTTTTGTTAATCCTGTAATTGCATTTTCATTGCCAATAGCAATTTCCTTTAGCGCACTTGATGTGTCATAGCTGATTGACGGACAAAAGTTTTTTTAAGCCCAGACATGTGTGTGCGCCTTAAATTCAATTCGGTATTTTTTTTGCAGATATTGTGAATGAGAAGCCTTGACGGGATCTCGGTCAATATTAGTAGTAAAAGAGACAGAACAA